>NZ_JBIWJF010000006.1:374100-392946 GCF_044764985.1 Kitasatospora sp. NPDC093550 | reverse complement strand
GGTCGGGCGCTCGAGAAATAGGACAACTCAGCCGATTCTTGACTCGGCTGACTGCTCGCTCCGGTCTCTCGGAACCTTGTGAAACAACCTTTAGGAGGGGAAGCCGGCACCGGCAAGAGTCTCCGCAGCCGTACGATCCGCCGGCCACCGCTTCCTGCGAACCACCGCACGACGGGGGCAGCCTGTCCGGTGCGCACGACTCCTCACGGGCTCCCGGTGTTCTCGCGCGGCGCCGTCCACAGGTCGGGGTCGTGCCGTCGACGGGCGGCGACCAGATGGGGCCCCTCCCGCCAGGACCGGGGCATGCGCAGCGCGGCCTGCCGCACGATCCTGGCCTGTGCCGTCACCAGGGGGTCCGTGATCGTCAGACCGGGAAGGCCGTACAACCGCCGGGCCCACGGGGGCAGGAGGCCGACGGCACAGCCGACCAGGGCCGCCCAGGCAGGACGGAGCGGGCTCGCGAGGAGTGCCCAGCCGCGCAGCGGAGGCGTCACGGCGAACCGCAGCGCCTCCCGGGCCGCAGGAGTCGCCCGCAGCAGGGGGCGGACGGACTCGGTGTAGGCGTCCAGCTCCGCCACGCTGGACGGAACCCGGTGGCCCGCGGGGACGCCGATCAGGCGTGCCACCCGTGACTGCTCCACGAGGTAGGCGTCGGCGTCCCGGTCACTCAGGCAGAGCCCGCTGCGCCGGGCCGCCGTCAGGAACGAGCCGACCTCCGCGCAGTGAACCCAGGTCAGCAGTTCCGGATCGTCCGCCCGGTAGGGACGGCCGGTCTCCGGATCGGTCCCGTGCACCTGCCGGTGGATCCGACGGACCCGGTCGACCGCTTCGCGCACCTGCGCGCCCGTACCGTACGTCACCGCGCCGACGAAGTGGGCCGTCCGGTACAGCCGGCCCCACGGGTCCTCACGGAAGGCCGAGTGTTGCGCCACGCCGGCCATCGCGAGGGGGTGCAGCGCTTGTAGGAGCAGGGCGCGCAGACCGCCCAGCAGCATGGACGGGTCGGCGTGCACGGACCAGGACACCGACTCCGGCGTGAACAGGCCGGCAGCCGGGACCACCGGGCGCTCGTCCCGCTCCCCGTTCACCGCGGACCGTCCGGCGCCGTGGGCGTGCCGGCCACCGGGGCCGCCGCGCCTCCGGCCGGCCGGGGCAGGGCGAGCGGACGCCGGTGCTCCGACCGGGGCGGCCTTCCGACCGGCCGGGCCGGGGCCCCGGTCACCGGTTCGACGGACATCGGTTCACCTCCAGCGGGCGCCACGGCCCCAGGATGCGACGGGGGCCGGCCGCGCTGGAACTCGCGTCGTTGTCGCAGCGATGAGGCAGCGGCGGGGGCCGCCGGACGGATCCTGATCCCGGCCGGATCCCGCGGACCCGGTGCCGGGGCCGGCCCGACGGGACATGGGCCCCGCAGGCTGCCGGCGGGGGCCCACGGAGCAGGGGGCCGGTCATCCGGCCGCGGCGCCCGGGTGGTCGAGCCAGGCGCCGCGCGAGCCCTTGGCGGAGGGCGCTTCGTGCTGCGCCCCCTGTCACCGGCCGTCCCCGCCGCACGCCCGCGGCCGGTGCCCCGGCCGGCCCCGCGTTCCGCTGCGGAAACGCTGCGATACGGAGGAGGGCGCCGACGGGGCGAGCATGGACTCGAGGGTCCGTTGCGCGGGCCGGCCGGTCGCGGTGGCGACCGCGCCCCGTGCTCGGCGGAGCGGGACCCCGGCTCGGTGCGCGGAACGGTTCCGTTCCGCGTTTCCCCGGACGTCCGGCATCGGGAGGACGACATGACCGTCGACCAGCACGTCCCCGCCCCTGAGCGTCCCGTGCCCGCGAGACCTCCCACCGAGACGCCCGAATGCGAGGCGTCGACGTGCTCCGGCATCTCGACCCCGGAGTCGGTCGAGCTGCACACGGCCTGGCCCGGCTGGATCCCCCTGCTGGTGATCGGCGTCATGGTGGTGTGCTGTGTGGGGTTCGCCGTGGGGAGGATCGCGGGATGGTGACCCGTCCGGGGTGACGCCCGACGCTGCGGACCGCGGTCGGAGCCGACCTGGCGCAGCCCGTTGTGGCGCTGGGCGGCTTCGCGGGCGCATGCGGCGACGTCCTGGCGGTGGCGCTCGCGGCGCAGCGCGTGCTGAAGATCTCACGAGTGCTCACAAAGGCGCGTGTCATCGCCTCGGGGCGGAGGGCCGCATGGCGGGCGTCCCGAGGTCGATCGCGCGACAGGTCGTGTCTCTCCGTGGCAACTCGCGGCAGCGCGTCTCATCGCCTCGGGACACGGCGGCATGGCCGAGCGCCGAGGGCGGTCGATCGCGTGAGCGCGCGCGTCATCGACTCAGCGCGCGGCCGGTGGCCCGGCGCAGAGGTCGATCGCTTGGGGTGAGTTGCCACGTGGCAGTCGTCAGCACAGGTACATGCCGCACATCGGTGATCCGGGCCGCGCTCCCTGGCAACCGGTTTTGCGGACCACCACCGTCGGACCGGCACCGCCGCTCCCGTATGCGTGGCCCAGGCGCTGCTCGGCTGCGCGTCGGAGTCCAGGTGGCCGCGGTTCGTACGTCGCGATGCGACGGCTCACCGCCGCCCAAGCCGATGACCGCTACGGCCCCGGCCGGACGCTGCCCGTCCGGGGTGTGACCGTCACTGGGCGCCGAACCGTGGCCGCCCGGCCCGCGATCCTGCGCACCTCCCGTCCCGCGGCTACGTCTTCGCTCCGCTCCCCCGCGGCTGACCGTCCGGTCGAGCCGTACCTGTCCCCCGTCGAAGTTCTTACACCGCTCTGCCGTCGCTCTGCCGGACCCCTGACGGGCGCACGGCAAGGTCGTCCTCACCACCGGGAACGAGAGGGACGGAAGGAACACACCATGACGAGGAACGGGACGACCACCGCACGCACGATCCGCCGGGCCGGGGCGGTCGCCGGAGCGGCGGCGGTCCTGCTCGCCGCACTGCCGACCGCGACCGCCTCCGCGGCGCAGGCGGCGGGCCGCTCCGGGCGGCCGGCCTGGTGTCCCGCGGTGGAGGGGCACCGGGTGGACTGCGGCACCGTCGGCCGGCCGGTGGTGGCCGGCAAGCCGTGGCTCGGCACCGTCCCGGTCGCGTACGCGGTGGTCCGCCACCGCGAGGCGGGGCCGGCGCGGGGAACCGTCGCGATCAACCCCGGCGGGCCCGGCGAGACCGCGGTCGACCGGGCCGAGGTCTTCGCCGCCGCGCTCCGTGGCGTGCTCGCCGGCCACGACGTCCTGCTCGTCGACCCGCGCGGCACCGGCCGCTCCGGCCGCATCCCGTGCGGGGTCAGCGACGCCGAGTACCGCTTCGCCGACCGCGCCGGACAGCGGGACGCGATCGCCCGGTGCGCTGCCAACCTCGGCCCCAGGGCCGAGGGTTACACCAGCGCCGCGACCGCGGACGACATCGACGCCGTCCGGGCCCGGATCGGCGCCGAATCCCTGCTGTTGTACGGGCTCTCCTACGGCACCTACCTGATGCCGGTGTACGCCGCCCGCCACCCCGGGCGGGTCGACGCCATGGTGCTGTCCGGCGCCTACCCGCTCAACGTCGACCCGCTGGCCCGGCCGAGCGCCGACGCCGTCTCCCTGGCCCTGAAGCGGGTGTGCGAGCGCAGCGGCGTCTGCGACGGGGACACCGCCGTCGCGGATCTCCGGACGGTCGCCGGGCACCTGCGCGAGCGGCCGGTGACGCTGCGGATCGACGCCGCCGGCGCCACCCGCACCCTGCGGTTCACCGAGGACAAGCTCGCCAACCTCCTGTACGAGGCCGCCAGCCGCGGCGCCGGCGAGAGCCCGGCCGAGCGCTCCCTGCTGGGCGACCTGCCGGCCGCCCTGCACGACGCCGCCGGCGGCGACGACCGCGCGCTGCGGGCCCTGGTCCGGGCCGACTACGGCGGGGCCACCCGCGAGGACCAGGCGTCCTTCCTGGCCGTGGTGTGCAACGACTACCCGCGCGCCTGGTCGGTCGACTCCCCGCTGCCGGCCCGCTGGCGCGAGTACCGCGCCGCGCTGTCGGCGGCGGACCCGGCCCGGTTCGGGGCGTTCAGCGTCGAGGGCTTCACCGAGGGCCAGACCGACGGCGCGGACGCCTGCATCCAGTGGCCGCGCCGCGGCACCGCCCGCCCGCAGCCGGTGGACGGCGCGCAACCGGACGTGCCCGTGCTGCTGTTCGCCGGCGACCTGGACTCCAACACGGCCGAGAGCGCCACTCGCCGGGCGGCGACGCAGTTCCGGCGCGCCACCGTCGTCGCCGTGCCCAACGTGGGACACGTGGCGGAGCTGGAGTCCACGCACTGCGCGCTCGCGATCGTGGAGGGGTTCGTCCGCACCGGCCGGCCCGGCGACACCTCCTGCGTGAACGCCGTGCCACCGATCGCCGTCGCCCCGGTACGCCGCTGACGCCCGGTGACCGCTGATGCCCCGCGGGCCGCCCGCCGCCTCCACCCACCCTCCCCACCAGCGAGAATGACGCCATGACAGACACCACCGCCGCCCCCGGCCGCACCGTGCTCGTCGTCGAGGACGACCCCGGCGTCCGCACCACCCTGGACCAGCTCCTGCGGTTCGAGGGCTACCGGGTCCTGACCGCCGGCGACGGACAGGAGGCCCTGGAGCTGCTGGAGCACCGGCGCCCCGACCTCGCCGTCGTGGACGTGGTCATGCCCCGCCTGGACGGACTGGCCCTGTGCCGGATGCTGCGTCGGCGGGGCGACCGGCTGCCGGTCCTGGTCCTCACCGCCCGGCACCAGCTCGGCGACCGGGTCGCCGGGCTGGACGCCGGGGCCGACGACTACCTGGCCAAGCCCTTCGCCACCGAGGAACTGCTGGCCCGGATCCGCGCCCTGCTGCGGCGCGCCACGACTCCGCCCGAGCCGGGCCTGCTGGCCTGCGAGGACCTCGTGCTCGACCCCGCCCCCCGCCTCGCCCACCGCGGCGGGCGGCCGCTCGACCTCACCAAGACCGAGTTCGACCTGCTGGAACTGCTGCTTCGCAACCAGGGCGTGGTACTCACCCGCCCGCAGATATACGAGCGGATCTGGGGCTATGACTTCGACACCGACTCACGTTCGCTCGACGTCTACATCGGCTACCTGCGCCGCAAGACCGAGGAGTGCGGAGAGCCCCGGCTGATCCGGACCGTCCGCAACGTCGGCTACCTCGTGGCGGCCGCGTAGTGCTGCGCACCAGGATCACCCTCGTGGTGGTGGCCGCCACCCTGCTGGCCATCGCCGTCACCGTCGTCACCTCCTACCGTGGCGTCACCGGGATGGTCGCCGACCGGTTCGACCGGGCGCTCGTGGACCGCGCGGACGCCGTGACCGCCGTCCTCGACGCCGGCCGGGTGCCCGGTGAGCGGCCCGACACCACCGAACAGCTGCTCCTGCCGGACGGCACGGTCCGCCCCCTCTCCCCCGGCCGCGCGACCCTGCCCGCCCCGCCGGGCGCCCTCGCCGTGGCGCGTACCGGAGAGGGCGTGCGAACGGACGAGATCACCGTGGGGGACGCCACCTACGGCGTGCTGACCCAGGGCCGGGGCGAGGGCCTCGGCGCCCTGATGGTCGGTCAGGACTACGCGGATCCCGAGCGCGTGGACCAGGCGTTCCTGCGGCAGATCGGCTGGACCACGGCCGCCGCGGCCGGCGCCTGCGCGGCCCTCAGCTGGCTGCTGATCGGCCGGATCCTGCGCCCGATGCGGCGGTTGGCCCGCGCCACCGAGCGGATCAGCTCGACCCAGGACCTCGCCACCCCGCTGCCGGCGGCCGGCCGGGACGAGGTCGGCCGGCTGACCCGGGCGTTCGAGGTCATGCTCGACGCGCTGCGCCGTTCCCGGGATGCGCAGCAGCGGCTGGTCCAGAACGCGAGCCACGAGCTGCGCACGCCGCTCACCTCGGTGCGCGGGAGTGCGGAGCTGCTGCAGCGGGCCCGGGGCAGGCTCGCGCCGCAGGACGAGGAGAAGATCCTGGCCACCCTGGTCGCGGAGAGCGTCGCGCTGGACGACCTGGTGCGCGAGCTGGTCGAGCTGGCCACCGACCGGCAAGCCGACGAGGATCCGGTCCTGCTCGACCTGGCGGCGGCGGCCGAGGACTGCGCCGACCGGTTCCGGCGCCGCACCGGACGGGTCATCGCCGTGACCGTCGGGGGGACGGAGCCGGGTCCCGACGGGAGCGGGGGCGTCGCCGTGCTGGCCCGGCCGCGCGCGCTGCACCGCTGCGTCGACAACCTGCTGGCCAACGCCGTCAAGTTCAGCCCCGACGACACACCGGTCAGCGTGAGCGTCCGGGTCGAGGTGCGGGGCTCCGGGCGGGCAGCCGTCCGTCGGGCCACGCTGTCGGTGCGCGACCACGGGCCGGGGATCGGCCCGGACGAGCAGCACGCCGTCTTCGACCGCTTCTACCGCGGCGCCGGCACCCAGTCCGTCCCGGGTTCCGGGCTGGGGCTGGCGATCGTCCACGACCTGGTCACCGCCGACCGCGGCACCGTGTTCGCGGGCACCGCGCCGGGCGGCGGCGCCGAGATCGGCTTCACCCTGCCCGAGGCCCGGCGACCCGGGGGCTGACCGCCCAGGGCGGCGGTGCGGGGCCGGCCTCAGTGCGCGGCGGCGGTGAGCGGGTGAGGTGGGCCGGCGGGCGGCCGGGCGGACGGGTGGACGGCGCGGGGCCGTATGGCCCCCTGGCCTTCGGCGCGGACCCCGGCACCTGTCCGCGTCAGGGCCCGCGCCGCGCGTGTCGGGCGTCCCCGACCGGGCCTCAGCGCAGCGGCAGGCTCTCGATGGTGAAGGCCGGGCTGGTCAGCGGTTCGCCGTAGAGGTAGGTGTCCATCTGGGAGTTGGTCACCAGCAGCCGGTCCCCGCTCACGGCGACGCCGGTGGTGGTGTCGGCGCCGGGGAAGGTGCGTTCGGAGACGACGACTGCCCGGGTGCTCCCGGCGGACAGTCGCAGTTCGGTGACCTCGTTGTTCACCGAACGCGCGACGTACAGGGTGTTTCCCCGCCGGACGATGCCGTCGGCGCTGGGCAGCGGCGGTGCGTCGATCCTGCGGACACCGCCGGTGGTGAGGTCGAGCCGGTAGAGGGCGCCGCTGTACCAGTAGCCGATGATCAGCGACGTGCCGTCGGGGGCGGTGGTGATGCCGTTGCCGTTGGACTGGCCGGCCACGTAGTCCGGCAGGTGGTAGGCCACCCGCAGGGTCCGGTGGGCGCCGGTGGCGGGGCCGTCCACCTCGGCGGCCGGAATCCGGTAGACCACGGCGCGCAGCGAGTCGGTGATGTAGACGTCCCCGTTGGGGGCCACGGCCGCGTCGTTGACGAGGGTCTGTTCGCCGGTATCAGGGACGGTGTAGGCCGCGACGAGCCTCCCGGAAGTGCTGTAGACGAAGAAGCGCCCGGTGAACGCGCCGGCGACCAGCAGGCGGTTGCCGGTGATCTTGATGCCGGTGGCCTGGGTGCGGCCGTCCTGGCCGGCCGGCAGGAAGGGTTCGAGCGTGGTCGCCCCGGGGCGTCCCCGGTAGACGGTGCCGTCGCCGATGCTGCCGGCGTAGACGAAGTGGCGGTCGGCCGCCACGCTTTCGGGGAACGCGCGGCTGCCGTCGAGGGTGATCGCCTGGGCACCGTTCCCGCCCTGGGAGGCGTGGGCGGGGGCGGGGTCACCGGGGGTGGCGGCGGTCGCGGGAAGCGTGAACGCGGTCAGGGCCGCGGAGGTGGCGGTAAGGGTGACGAGCGCGCGCCGCCCGATGACGCGGACGGTCCTACGGGCGGACGCGGCGCGGGTGGACGCGGTGTGCGGGGGAACGGTGTGCGGGGGAACGGTGTGCGGGGGAACGGTGCGGGAGGACATGGTCGGCAACTTTCCGGGTGATGGCAGGGTCGTACACGGTCATGGAACGAGGGGTGAGCGCCTCGCGGCGGTCCGGGCGCGACGGCCGCGGGGGCGAGCGGACGGTCAGCGCAGCGCGGCGGCGATAGCGTCGGACAGCGCGGTGGCCGGCCGGCCGATCAGGCGGCTGAGGTCGCCGGATCCCGTGTACAGCTCGCCGCGGCTCATCCCGAGGTCGGCGTCGGCGAGGACGTGCGCCAGTTCGGCGGGCAGGCCGACCCCGGTCAGCGCCTCGGTGAGCCGGTCCGCGGGCAGATCGGTGTAGGCGATCGGCTCCCCGGTGGCCGCCGAGACCGCCTCCGCCAGCTCGGCCAGGGTGAACGCCTCGTCCGCACCCAGCTCGTACACCGCGCCCGCGTGGCCCTCGCCGGTCAGCACGACGGCGGCGGCCTCCGCGTAGTCGGCGCGCGACGCGGCGCTGATCCTGCCCTTGCCCGCGGCTCCGATCACCGTCCCGTGCCGACGGAACAGGGGCAGTTGGGCGGTGTAGTTCTCCAGGTACCAGCTGTTGCGCAGCAGTGTGCTGGGGACCTCGCGGTCGCGCAGGTACTCCTCGGTGGCGCGGTGGGTGCGGGCCAGGATGCTGGTCGCCGTGTCGGCCTGCGTCATGCTCGTGTACGCCACCAGCGACACGCCGGCCGCCACTGCCGCGTCGACGGCCCGGCGGTGGTTGGCCGACCGCTCGTCCACGGCGGTGGTGGACACCAGCAGCAGCCGGTCCGCTCCCTGGAACGCCGCCGCGAGGCTGTCCGGCTCCGCGAAGTCCGCCCGGCGCACCACGACGCCGCGGTGGCCGAGGTCTTCGATGCGTGCGGTGTCCCGTCCGGTCGCGACGATGTCCGCGGCCGGGACTCCGCGCCGCAGCAGCGCCTCGACGGTGAGCCTGCCCAACTGGCCTGAGGCTCCGGTGACGACGATGGACATGAGATCGCCCCTTCCTGCCGCGAACTCTCCTCGCGGCGTGACGAACCCCAGATTGACCTGCTCACTCTCCATTGGTAAGTAGCCACTTGCTGGTAAGGTGACCACCTCCGGGAAAGTATCGAGGTGAGTGGAATGGCGACCGCCGAGAATGTGACGGAGCCCATGGCGTCATGGGACCCGTACACGCGCGGCTGCCCCTCGCGCGACCTGCTCGACCAGATCGGCAGCAAGTGGGCGGTGCTCGTGCTGGGCGAACTCGGCAAGCACGGAGCCTGCCGGTTCACCCAGTTGCGGCAGCGGCTGGCCGGGGTGAGCGAGAAGATGCTCACCCAGACGCTGCGCACGCTCGAACGCGACGGACTGGTCCGGCGGACCGTGTATCCCGAGGTGCCGCCCCACGTCGAGTACGACCTGACCCCCCTCGGCCAGACACTGCGGGGACCACTGCGCGTACTCACCCAATGGTCGGTGGAGCACGTCGGCGAAGTCCTCGCCGCACGCCAGGAGTACGACGTCCGCGCCCAGGGCGCCGCCTGAGCCCCGCGCCCTACGGCCGTACCCACCCGCGCAGGTCGCCGACGTGACCAGCTCCCGGCCCGAGCTCCTCGACGGGCCAGGTGGCCAGGGTGGCGGTGCGGGTGAGGTGGAGGCCAACGGTGTCGATGCGAGGGTGGTCGACGGCGCTGGGTCACCACCTTTCACCAGCGAACGGGCCGTCAGAACCGGCTGCGCCGTGCGGCGGGCCGGACGGCGGGCCGGACGGGCGGGCCGGACGGGCGGGGCCTGAGCCGGGGGCGGGCAGGACAGCCGTCCTGGGTGTGCGAGGGCAGGTCGGCCGACGGAGCCCGGTCCGTGCCGTGCGTCCGACCGGTCCTCGGCCTGGCCCCCTCGGTGCGGCCGGGAGACGACCGCGGTCTACAGGCGAGCCATCGCCTCGGCTCGCATCCCGTTGAACAGCTCCTTCACCGCGTCGGGGTCGTCCACGCCCTCCGCCGCGAAGCCCAGGATGGCGTTCAGTCCGGCGACGGCGAGATCCCGGGTCGGACCGACGTCGCTTCCGGCACTAACGGCCCACGACCGGAACGTGCGCGTCGTCGCCGCGAGCATACCGGCGAGAATCCCCTTGCTGAACTCGGCGGCCGCGGCCCGCTGCTGCTCCTCGGGCAGATCGGTGATCCCGGTCGCCGCCAACGACACGCCGCGAAGTACCTCGCCGACGAACTCGGCAACCACCGCGGCCAGCGGCTCCTCATCCTGACCGGTGCCGGCCAGGGCATCGATCGCCTCGGTGTCCTGGGCCCACGCGGCTTCGAGGGCCGCGATCGCCCGCAGCGCCTGATCCATAGTCAGCATGGCAGCACCGTAGCCGCCGCCGCGCGACGGCCGAGCCGGATTGGCGCGATCACGGTCGCGGCCCGAGTCCTCAGGCCGCGACCAGCGGTTGATCAGGCGGCTCCTAGCAGGGGCTGAGCCACCCGACCCAGCCCCAGGGGGCGGCGGGGTCCGAGCTGTAGCCGCCGGGCGACGTCCAGCCGAGGTTGCCGTTCCGGTCGTAGAACTTGGCGTGCAGGGCGGCCCGTTGGTTGTTGATCCACGAGCCGGTCCCGTACCAGGGAATGCTCACCGGGAAGTTGCACGTGAAGAGCGTCAGGACGTCACCGGTGTAGTCGGTGCCGCTGTAGGCGCACACGTACGTGTACGGGCAGGAGGCGGCCAGGCTCGTCGCGTCACCCGCCGCCGTGACGCTGCGAGCCCTCTGCTCCCCCGGGAGGGCGAGCAGCAGCTCTCCGCCGTTCAGGGCGATCTTGTTGGCCGAGACCTGGGTGCCGCCGGTGGTGGCCAGGTAGGCGTCGACGCGCCCCTGGAGGCTCTTCGCCTGGGCGTCGGTCAGGCCGAGGCCGTGGGCCTGAGCCGAGAAGTCCGGGGTCGTGGCGGCGCCGGCCGCACTCGCGGTGCCCACCAACGCGAGGAGGGTCATGACCAGCGCGGCGAGAATCCTCGCGGGCGAGCCGGAGCCGGGGGTTCGGTGCTCTGTCACGGTGTCACCTCTGGGAATCGAAGGATCGTGTCGCGTGCTGGTCACATGATTGCCGCGCACCGGCGCCCGGGTCTTTGGCGCTGCGTGCGGACTTCCTTGGCACCGGGCGCAGTCGCCGTCCGGCATGGCCGACAACCGCCTGGACGCGGCCCGGCCGCCACCCGGACCATCTCCCTGTGTTCACGTCAACTGAAGCAGGGGCGGGCGGGTCGGCACCCGAGGCGCTGGTGTCGGTCTCCACCGACGGGGTGGTTCCACCGGACCGGCTGGAGTGGTGGAGCTGCCTGATGGAGACCGACGTCATGCCCGTGGCGCTCACCTGCGACCACGAGGGCGGCTTCCGCGGGAGTGCGAAGGCGGTCGACCTGCCCGGCGCCCGGGTGGCGGAGTTCGCGTTCTCCCCGATGTCGGCCCGTCGTGGACCGGCCCAGATCCGGCGCTTCGACCCGGAGCAGTACTACCTGTTCCTGGTGCAGGGCAGCCCGATCCAGCTGGAGCAGTCCCGCAACGTCGCCGGCCTCACGGCCGGCAGCCTGGCCGTGTTCGACACCTCCCGCCCGCTGGCGGCCGACTTCTTCACCCGGGACGACCACGGGCACCGGGTCACGCTGATGCAACTGCCCCGGACCGCCGTGCCGCTGAAGGCCGACCGGATGGAGCGTCTGCTGGGCCGGTCCCTCGCCGCCCGATCGCCCGCCGGGGTGCTGCTCAGGCACTTCCTCTCCGGCTTCCTGGAGAGTGCCGGCCACGGCGGCCCCGCAGAGCTCCGCCGGACGGGCGCCATCGGTGTCGATCTGGCCGCCGCCTACTTCGCGGGCCTGCTCGACGCGCACGACGCGCTGCCCGTGGAGACCCGGGAGCAGGTACTGCTAGCGCGCATCGACACCTTCATCGAGCACAACCTGGGAGACCCGGAGCTGTGCCCGGCCGTCATCGCCGCGCACCACCACATCTCGCTGCGTACCCTGCACCAGCTGTTCCGGACGCAGCCCGAGACGGTCGCCGCCACGATCCGCCGTCGCCGTCTTGAGCGCTCCCGTGTCGACCTCGTCGACCCGCGGCTGCACCACCGCACGATCGGGGACGTCGCCGCCCGCTGGGGATTCCGCGCGCACGCGAACTTCAGCCGTGCGTTCCGCACCGCGTACGGCGTGGCACCCAGTGATATCCGAGGGCCCGATCCGCAGGGACGGGGCGTCGAGGACGTCAGTCGCCGCGGAGGCTGACAAAGGTGGCCGTGGGTGGCCGACCGGGACGGAGAACGAGGAGCCGAGGCGCTCGGCCGGGAGCAGCCGCTCGGTGGACGGTTCGTCGGTCGCGGCACTCGCGCGCGAGAACGGCTGGGCCGGTCGTGGGCGTCCTGATCGGTGCCGTGGTGGAGGTCCTCCGGCCGGTGGGGCGGTGAAGACGACGGATTTCTGTGCCGGTACCGGGTGCCGATTATCCGGACGACGGGCTGGCCGCGTGAGCTCGGCTTCCGGAGTTCCGACCGGGGTGGATCGCATCGGATACGGCCGTCCATCCGCACGAAGCCCTGTTCACGAGTTGCGACAGCACTTGTCGACGAGTTTGGGAGGCACTTGAGCGGCGACGGCCGTCGAACGGTTCGCGAGTTTCGACAGCACCCCGCGGGCCTCGGCTGTCGAGGATGGTTCAGCGCGGCAGGCCGATGGCGCGGGAGATGACGGTGTCGAAGGTGCGGTCGGGCAGGAGGCGGCGCAGGGCGAGGAGGGGGCGGGCGCCGAAGCCGGTGGCGTAGCGGGTCTTGGGGCGGCGGGCGGTGACGGCCTTGGCGATGGCGTCGGCGATGACGGAGGGCGGGGAGTTGCGGTTGGCGTTGGCCTCGGAGCGCAGGGAGGAGGCGACGGCGGCGGCCTGGGCGGCGTAGGCGCCGCCGGTGGAGGACTTCTCCAGCTTGTCGGCGGCGATGGCACCCCATTCGGTGGCGATGCCGCCCGGCTCGATGACGACGACGTCGATGCCGAAGGGCTTGGCCTCCAGGCGCAGGCAGTCGCTGAGGGCCTCGAGGGCGAACTTGGTGCCGTGGTACCAGCCGCCGAGCGGGGTGTAGATCTTGCCGCCCATGGAGGTGACGTTGACGACGGTGCCGGAGCGCCGGGTGCGCATGTGGGGCAGGACGAGCTGGGTCAGGCGGACCGCGCCGAAGACGTTGACCTCGAACTGGTAGCGGCCCTCGTCCAGGGGCACGTCTTCGAGGGCGCCGTAGGAGCCGTATCCGGCGTTGTTGACGAGCACGTCGATCCGGCCGGTCTCCGCGATGATCTTGTCGATGCCGGTCTGCATGGAGGCGTCGTCGGTGACGTCCATCGCCAGCGGGCGGATGCCGCGGTCGGCGAGCGTGGCCAGGCGGTCGGTGCGGCGGGCGGCTCCGTAGACGGTGTAGCCGAGCTCGTTGAGCTTGAGGGCGGTGGCCTCGCCGATGCCGGAGGAGGCACCGGTGACGAGGGCGGTCTTGGCGGGCATGGCGGTAGTCCTCACAGGTAAGATGAACTGTGGTTCACCATCTATCCTGAACCTCGGTTCATCTTGATGCAAGGGGAAGGGCAGGCGAGTTCCGTGACCCAGGCCAGGGCGCCGCGCGCCGACGCGGTCCGCAACCGACGGAAGATCCTCACCGCCGCCGGTGAGCAGATCACCCAGCACGGCCCCGAGGTCGGCATGGACGAGATAGCAGCCGCTGCGGGCGTGGCCGTGGGCACCCTGTACCGGCACTTCCCCACCAAGACGGACCTGGTCGCCGCCGTCGTCGCCGAGTGCGTCGCCCGCGTCGCCGACGACGCCGAAGCCGTCCTCGCCCGCGTCGCCGCCGGAGCCCGGGCCGCGGACGAGCTGACCGCCTTCCTCGGCCGCGTCATCGAGCAGTCCGTCACCGACCGCGCCGTGAAGGCGGCCGCCCGGACGCTGGGCGCGGAGCCGGGCGACCACGCCGACGAGGACCGCGCCGGCAACGCCGTCGCCGCACTCATCCGGGCAGGCCAGTCCGACGGCGACATCCACCCCGACGTCACCGTCGGTGACATCTACCTGCTGTTCTCCACCGCTCCCACCGACCAACCGCCCGCGGCCCGGGCCCGTTGGCTCGCCCTGGTCACCCCCGGACTGACCGCCGGAGCCCGGCCGGCAGACAACCGACGCTGAAGCGGACTCGGTGCCGCATCAGGCGGTGCTGTCGCTTCTCGTGAACGTCGAACACGACCGGTTCGTGGTGCTGTTCAAAGTCGCGTACATCCGCTGTCGTGACTCGTGAACAAAGCCACGGCCGGCCGGTTCTCAGGCGAAGGCCCACCACTGGTCGTCGCCGGGGTCCGGGTGGCACGGGTAGACGCCCAGGCGCAGGCCGGGGGTGGGGTCGGCGTGGCCGGGGACGTCCAGGCACATCGGCGTGGCGGTACCGTCGGACTTGACGTTGACGAGCAGGAAGGCGTTGGTGTCGTTCCACTGCAGGCGCCACAGGTGGTTGTCGGCGGCGGTGAGGTCGCAGGGGTAGAGGCCGACCTGTGAGGGAGCCGGGGCTCCGTGCTCGGGCGGGTCCACGCACAGCGCGGAGCCGGCCGGGCGGAGCGCGAACTGGTTCGCGCCGCCGGCGGCGGGCACGAGGTCGAAGGACTGCAGGTGCTCTCCACCCGCGCCGCACCGCTCCTGGACCACCGGGTGCCCCATGTTCGGGACGCCGCTCGTCGGGACGTCGATGCACAGGCCCGTCGCCAGGTTGCGGAGCGAGCGGCGGGGCGGTCCGTCGGGCGCCGCTGGGACAGGCGCGGGCGGTGGGGGTGTGGCGGCCGGCTGGGGAGAGGTGGCGGCCGGGCGGGTCGGGGCGGCGGCCGGGCGGGAGGAAGAGGTGCTGGGGGCCGCGGGGGTGCCGGCCGGGTCCGGGGGCAACGTGGCAGGGGTGGAGGCAGCCGGCGGCTCGGGTGCCGGGCTGGTGGGCGGCTGCTCCGGGGTACCGCTGGGGGCCGCGGAGTCGGGCGGCACGTTCGCGGGTTGGGTTCCCCCGCTGTCGGCGGTGCTGGGCGCCGACGGTTCGGCGGCGGGCTGGCCGCCGGGGCGCTGGGCCTGGTTGGCGATGATGACCGCGGCGAGCAGGGCGGCCAGCAGAGCCCACTGGACCGGGGTCCGCCAGCGGGTCCACCACGATCCGGCGCCGGCGGTTCGCTCACCGCCGGTTCGCTTGCGGGCGGTGGCGGGGGCCGGGGCTGGGGGCCCGTCGGTGGGGAGGGAGGCCGGGGCTGGGGGCCCGTCGGTGGGGAGCGAGGCGGTGGCCACGGGGTCGGTGCTGAAGGACGGCGGTGTCGGGGGCCGCATCTGGGGCTCGGCGGGCTCGGGAGCTCCGGCGTCTTCCGGCCTGGGCGGGACGGCGTCAGGAAGCGCTGCGGTCGGTTCGCCCGGGCGCTCCGGGTCGGACGCGACGTCAAAGTTGGAGGTGGTGTCCGTGCTGGTGGGGGGATTGTCCGCCGCTTGTCCGGCGCAGCCTGCCTCGGTCGCCGCAGGTCGCTCGGTCGGGGCGGGGACGGCGGGTATCGGGGCGGAAGGTCGCGGAGCAAGAAGGGGCTGGGCGGAGGTGGCGGCGGCGTGCAGGCGCCGGGCGTTGTCCATCGCGAGCTGCCGGGCGCGCGGGTCGTGCGCGAAGCGGTGCTCGACCACTTTGCTGAGCCGGTCCCACGGGATGATCTTCTGACCGGAGCGGTACTCGCTCCACGAACTCCTGGCCAGGCTGTAGCGCTTCTCCAGATCGCTGACCGTGCTCTCGGCGGTCAGCTCCCGCAGGAACTGCGCGAGCGCGTTGGCCTGCTCGGTGCGGCCCCGCAGCGGACCCGGCGGACGGCCGGCCTTCCCCATCTCTCCCCCTCGGATATCCGGCATGTTCGCCGGTGTTCGCAACCTGCGGCGCGCTGACCTGCGGCCCGGCCGACACGGCCCGACGGACAATCAGACCAGGTTCCAGCGTGGTGTTCCACCGCTTCCGGCAAGCCCGGCAAGCGGGTTCACCGACGACGGACGGGACCACACACGATGAACCGATCACGGCGCGGCACCGCCCTCGCCGGCCTCGCCGCCCTCGCACTCGTCACCGGCCTGGCCGTGCTGCCCGCCCAGGCGGACAGCAGTCCCAAGCTCCAGCGGCCCGCCACTACCGGCGCCCTCGGCCAAGGCGCCGCCCCCGGCGGCCCGGTCACCCGCGACCAGGTCATCGCCCGTGCCCGGCACTGGGTCGAGCAGCGGGTGGGCTACAGCCAGACGCAGTGGTGGAGCGACAGCGCGACCGGCGGGCCGTACCGGCAGGACTGCTCCGGCTTCGTCTCGATGGCCTGGCAGCTGGCGGACAGCCGCGACACCAGCGGCCTGCTCTCCGTCGCCGACAGGATCACCTGGGAGCAGCTGCAGCCCGGCGACGCGCTCGACACCCCTGACGGTGGCGGACACGTCATCCTGTTCGCCGGCTGGACGGACAAGGCCAAGGGCGTGTTCCGGTACTACTCCGAGAGCGGCGGCAGCAGGCCGGCCTCGTTGGCAACCGTCAACCGCGGAGCCGACCAGATCGCGAGGCACCCCACTGCCACGTACGTCCCCCTCCGGTACCGGAAGATCACCGACGCGCCCGCTCCCCCGCCGCCCGCTCCCCCCGCGCCGTCGGTGCGGCCGACGCCCGTGCCAGCACCGGTCCCATCCCTGTCGTCGGCACGCCCGCCGGCACCGGCGCCTCCCGCGTCCTCCGCTCCGCCGGCCAGGCCCTCCGCCACCGCAGCGCCCGGCAGCCCCTCGCCCTCGCCGACCGGACCCGTCCCTGCGCCGGCCGCGCCTGCGCGCCGACCGCTGCGGAACGTCGCGACCGGTCTGTGCGCCGACGTGCCGACGGGCGGTGTGCCGAACATGGGGCACCCGGTGGTGCAGGAGCGGTGCGGCGCGGGCGCCGGGCATCTGCAGCAGTTCGACCTCGTGCCCGGCACCGGCGGCGCGAGCGGGTTCGCCCTTCGCCCCGCCGGATCGGGACTGTGCGTGGACCCGCCCGACCACGAGGCCCCGGCCAACGCGCAGGTCGGCCTCTACCCCTGCGACTACAGCAGCGCCGACAACCACCTGTGGCTCCAGCGCTGGAACGGCGAGCACACCGCGTTCCTGCTCGTCAACGCCAAGTCCGACGGCACACCCGCGCCGATGTGCCTGGACGTCCCCGGCCACGCCGACCCCACCGAGGGCCTGCGTCTGGGCGTCTACCCCTGCCACCCGGAGTCCGGCGACGACCACTGGTGGACCCTCGCCTGACCTGCCGTCCACACGCCTCCACCGCAGCCTCGCGGCTGATCCGTCCTGCCCGGAACCACACACCGAGGAGCCCGAAATGACCCACCCCGACCCCGACTTCACGACCGGTACCGACGGACCCCCGCCCCGCCCCGGGCGGGGCAGGGCCGTGCGCCTGCTGCGGATGATCGCGCTGATCGTCGCCGCCGTCCTCGCCATCAGCGTGAGCGCCACCGCCGCCACCCGCGGCAAGCCCGCCCAGAAGAAGACCCTTCCGACGGTGAGCATGGCCGACATCGTCGCCACCAAGAACAACGTCTACGCCCTGGCCGCCGACCACTCGGCCGTCTACGAGTGGTCCGGCCTGGGCACCGAGTGGCTGCAGATCCGCGGCCCCGTCAAGAACCTGTACGCCGGACCCGACACCCTCTACGCCACCGACGGCACCACCGGGGACATCTGGCAGTACCGGCCGACCCTCGAGGAAGCGGCCGACTACGGCGGGTGGACCAGGATCGGCACCCCCGGCGCGAACTTCGTCGTCGCCGACGGCCACCTCTACGGACTCGCCCCCGACAAGAGCGCCGTCATGGAGTACACCGGCACACCGAAGAACCCCACCGCCTGGAAGGGCGTCCGTGGCCCCGCCGGCCAGATCTACGGCGGGAAGAGCCTCTACGCCACCAACCCCGCCACCGGCAACATCCAGCAGTACAACCGCTCCAAGAACGACTGGACGGAGATCGGCGGGCCCGGCAGCACGTTCACCGCCACCGACCGCAACCTCTACGGACTCGCCCCCGACAAGAGCGCCGTCATGGAGTACACCGGCACCCCCTGGAAGTGGAAGCCCGTCGGCGACGCGGCCGGCCGGCTCTACAGCGGGAACACCCTGTACGCGACGAACCCCGCCACCGGTGACCTCTACAAGCACAACGGCAACGGCAAGTGGAACCGGATCGGCGGGCCCGGCGCCACATTCACCGAAGCCGACAACCGCGTCTACCGCCTCTCCCCCGACCACCGCACCGTCTTCCACTACACCGGCACCGGCGACGCCTGGGAGAGCCTCGGCGCCCCCACCAACCAAGCCGCGACCCTGCAGGAGAAGACCGACCGCTTCAACGAACTCATCAAGACCGGCGACGCCTCCCGCATCGCCTGGAACCGCACCCGCAACGCCAGCCGCCTCTCGAACGGAGCCTGGGACCGCTTCAAGTTCACCTTCGAATCGGACTTCTGCAACAGGCCCGCCCCGGACGTCATGGACTTCGCCGGCTTCGCCGTCTTCGACTTCAAGATGCCGTGCGCCCACCACGACTTCGGCTACCGCAACGCCAAGGAATTCCTCCTCGACGGCGATATCGGCGACGGCACCCAGGGCCCGGCGATCAAGCGCCAGGTCGACAAGATGTTCAAGGCCGACATGGACTACAGCTGCAAGACCAAGAGTGAGATCGCATGGGCCTGCCGCGCCGCCTCACAGATCTACTACTCCGCGGTGGAGCACCTCGGCAGCGACGCCCAGTGGGACAGCATCCCCGAAAAGCTCATGGACCTGCAGCGCAAGATCACCTCGCCGTCCTGGCCATCCTGACCGTCCCCCGGCGACGGGCTTCCACCACCCCACGCCCCACCCGGTCGGGGGCCCCCCCCCCGGGGGGGGGGGGCGCCCCCCCGCAGGGCCCCGCCCCCCCCCCCCCCCCCCCACCCCGGCCCCGGCCCCCCCCCCCCGGCGGCGGGGGCCCGGGTG
>NZ_JBIWJF010000006.1:175892-374090 GCF_044764985.1 Kitasatospora sp. NPDC093550 | reverse complement strand
CGGGCCCCCCCCCCCGGCCCCCGGCCGGGGGGCCCCCCCCCCCCCCCCCCCCCCCGGGGGGCCCCCCCCCCGGGGGGGGGGGGCCCCCCACCGCCGTATGCTCCCGGCATCCGCCGCGCACCAGACACGCGGAGAAGGAGCAGCGGAACCTGGCGGTGGCTCCCGTTGTCCTCGACGCGGACGGGCAGCCCGACGCGCCGCCGAGTACCGAGGGCCGTGCGCCCCCGTTGCCGGATCGGTGATCCACCCAGGTCACAGCAGCAGACCTCCGCACGGCAGGAGGACGCGACGGACTCGAACCGCCGACAGCGACGCGGCGCTGGTGCGTCACCGGGTATGCGCCATCGGAGTGGCCGTCATGGTGTCCTGCGCGGTTTCCGGTGCGCCGTGCCGACATGGTGATGCATGACTCGTAAGAGAACCGCACTGCTGTGCGCCGCCGCGTTGCTGGTGTCCTCCGTCCCTCTCATCGCCGGCGCGGCCGGACCCGCCGATGCCGCCGATGCCGCCAGGCACCGTGGGTCCGAGTGCGTGGCCTCCCCGGAGTCGGCCGACGGCCAAGGCCGCGCCATCCGCGACGTCGTCGAGAACGCGCGGCGCGATCTGAACCTGCGGGCGGTCATCGCCCGGGTGACCCAGCACGGGCGCGAGCTGTGGACCGGCGCGGTCGGTCCGTCGATGACCGAGGTGCCGGCCCGCCCGGACATGCGCTTCCGCGCGGGGTCGGTCGGCATCGCGTTCATGGGCACGATCCTTCTGCAGCTCGTCGACGAGAAGCAGGTCAGCCTCGACGACCCCATCTCCCGCTGGCTTCCCGAGATCCCCCACGCGGACGAGATCACCCTGCGCGAGCTCGGCGACACCACCAGCGGCTTCCGGGACTACGTGACCGACCAGGGCTTCCTCGCCGACCTGGAGGCCCATCCGTTCAAGCAGTGGACGCCCCAGGACGTCTTCCACTACGCGGACCTCGACGTCCAGCTGTACGAGCCGGGAACCAACTTCAGCTACTCGCACGCCAACTTCCAGCTGCTCGGCCTCGCGCTGGAGCGGATCACCCACACCCGGCTCGACCACCTCCTGGAGCAGCGCATCTACCGCCCCCTGGGGCTGCACGCGACATCGAACAGCTACACCCCCGACATCCCCACCCCCGTGCTGCACGCCTTCACGCACGAACGCGGCACCTACGAGGAGTCGACGTTCTGGAACCCCTCCTGGACCACGGCGCCGGGCGCGGTCATCAACATGAACATCTGTGACCTCGCCCGGGCGGGCGCCGGGATCGGTTCGGGGCAGACGCTCTCGCGCGAGGGCTACCGGACCCTGCTCGACCCGGGCACCGTCGGGCTCGGCCAGGCGACGCCGACATGCCCGCCGAAGGTCTGCATGCCGCAGACCGAGGCCGTCCACTTCGGGATGTCCGCGCTCATCGTGCACGGCTGGGTCGTGCAGAACCCCTCCCTGTCCGGCTACGCCGCGATCATGGCGTACCTGCCGTCGGAGGACCTGTCGATCGCGGTCTCCGCCACGTATTCGCCGACGTCCGACCAGCAGGCGCAGAACCTGACCACACCCATCGCGGAGGAACTCTCCCGCCTGCTGGTGCCGAACCAGCCCCTGGGCTGAGCCCGGTCGCCGGCGGGAACGCGCGGCGAACGAGCACGGTCCCGCGAACGGTTCCGGCCTGCTCCACCCGCCTACGCCACATGGACAGGCAGGCTGTGGCGCTGTGCTGTCAGTTGGGCTTGCTGCCGGTGTCCTGGGGTGCCGCCGTGGCGAGGGTGAAGGCGAGCAGGGCGGTGGCGGTGAAGTCGTCGGCGGATTCGACGGTCTGCCAGGCGCCGACGTGGTCCATGAAGCCGGCGCCGCGGCCGTCGAACGCGGCGAAGGGGTTGCCCTGGTTGGTCGGGCAGGTGCGCATGGTGGGGAAGGAGTTGAGGTCCTTGAGCTTGTCGGCTGCGTTGGGGCCGTTGACGACGCCGCCGAGGAGGATGTCGCCGTCGCCGTCGAGGTCGCCGGCGAGGTTGGCGGCCTGGTGTTCGGGGCAGTGCGGGAAGGTGGTTCCGGCGCCGATGACGAAGGAGGAGCCCCATGCGTTGGCGCCCAGGGCCCAGTTGCGCTGCTGGGTGGCGAACGCGGCGTAGCGGGAGTCCCCGGTGATCTGCTGGTACAGGTGGGCGGTGGCGGCGAGGCCGAAGGTGTGGGGGACGGAGTCGAAGTCGGTGTAGACGGCGCCGGCCCTGAAGGGGTCACGGGCCGCGCGGGCGCTGCCGTCGTCGAGCTGGCGTTTGAGGTCGGCGGCGAGTTGCTCGCGGGTGACTTCGGTGCGGGCGCCGTCGTCGAGCAGGTGGGCGAGGTCGGCGTGGGCGAGGGCGCTGACGTCGCCGAGGCCGAGGGTGCCGAGGCTGTCCGAGGTGATGTACTGCTTGGCCCAGTGGGCGGCCTGCCCGGTCCAGGCGGCCGCGCGCTTGTCTCCCAGGGCCTTGGCGGCGAGGGCGAGTTCGGCGGCGCCGAATTCCATGTCGTCCTGCCAGGACGCCTCGGGGTAGAAGCCGTGCGGGAAGGCGGTGACCAGCTGGTCGCCGGGGCTGGTGTTCGCGAGGGCGTAGATGTGGGCGGCCTTCTCGAGTTCCTCGTGGGCCCGCTCGGGGTCCTCGGCGGCGTCGAGTTGGGCGGCCAGGGCGAAGGTGGCGGCGACGCGCCCGGCGAGGTTCGGGCTGATCGGCTTGCCGGGGGCCGCGGCGCGGAAGACCGGCCGGTGCTTGATCAGGTAGTCGGGGTCACCGGGCTTCACGTCGAGGGCGTCGTCGGCTTCCGGAAGGCGCCACACGTCGTGGTCGGAGCGGATCTTGCCGCTGCCGTCGGCGGTGTCGCCCTTGCCGAGGCCGACCTGGACGTAGAGGGTGCGCGACGTGTCGTCCCACATCTTGTCGAGCCAGTCCAGCCCGTGGCGTGCCTCGGCGGCCAGCTCCTTGCCGCCGACGGGGGTGGCGCGGTGCGCGAGCAGGAGGTTCGCGGTGGAGTAGGAGGCGGTGTGGGTGAACTTGAGGAAGTCTCCGGCGTCGTTCCAGCCGCCCGAGACGTCGACCGGGCCGGCGACGCGCTTGAGGGGCGCGATCAGCACCGTCTCGTCCTCCGCGTACGCGGGGGTGTCGTAGACCGTGGCCTGGCGGTCCGCCAGGTGGGAGGGCTTGCGTCGCAGTTCCGTGGGGATCACGTCGGCGCCGTCGCGCTGGGCCTGGAAGAAGCGGACGTTGTCCTGGATGAGCTTGCCGAAGAGGTCGGCCGCCGCGGCGACGCGGAACGGCGGGGAGACGGCTTTGACGGGCCCGGACACCTCGACCCGGTAGTCGCCGGGCTCGGTCACCGGAGACAGGTCCAGGGTGTGGACGGCCTTGTAGGTGCTGTTCCAGCCTCCGGTGGAGGATCCGACCTTGCCCTTGAGGATCTCCTTCCCGGAGGCGTCGAGGACGCGGAAGGACGCCTTGGCCGCGGAGACGGAGGTCATCAGGTAGGCCTGCTTGGCCTCACCCGGGGTGTAGCCGACCTGGTCAACGCGCACCACCGCGCGCGGATCGCTTGCCGCGAGGGCGTCCGCGCCCTGAGCGGACTGGACGCAGTAGACCGCGACAACGGTGGCCGCCAGGCCAGCCGCAGTCATGCCGATGACGCGCTTACGCAGACGAATCTTTGCCATGCCCACAGACTGCCGGTCGGTCCATGAAGCGATCATGAGGCGCGAACGGCACCCGGGGACCGCCTGTGAGTGCTGGTTCGCCGGGCGGTCATCACCTCCCGATCGTGATCACCCCGGCGTTCGTGCGGTTTTCGACCCAGTAGGCTCGCCCGCCATGCGTGTACTTGTCCTCGAGGACGACCCCGAACTCGGCCCCGTCATCATCCGCGGCCTGCGCGAGGCGGGCTTCGCCGTCGACTTCGCCACCGACCTCGCCGACGCCGACGTCAAGCTCGCGGTCAACACCTACGACTGCCTGGTCGCCGACCGCACCCTGCCCGACGGGGACGCCCTCACCCTCCTCACGGCCCAGCGCAAGGCCGGCTCCACCCTGCCCGTCCTGCTGCTCACCGCCCTCGACGCGGTCGGCGACCGCGTGGCCGGGTTCGAGCACGGCGCCGACGACTACCTCGTCAAACCGTTCGCCTTCGCCGAACTCAACGCGCGGGTCCGCAACCTGTGCCGCCGCGACCAGCCCGCACGGCTGCCCGAGCTACGCGTCGGCAGCCTGGAACTCGACCTGCCCCGCCGCAGGGTGCGGCGCGACGGTGTGCTGCTCACCCTCACCGCCAAGGAGTTCGCGGTCCTGGAGGTGCTGATGCTGCGTGCCGGCGAGGTGGTCACCCGCACCGAACTCATCGAACGCTGCTGGGACGAGCAGGCCGAACCGCTCTCCAACGTCGTCGACGTCCTCATCGGCCAGCTGCGCCGCAAACTCGGCCCGCCCGACCTCGTCTCGACCGTCCGCGGCGTCGGCTACCGACTCGCCGACCCCGCCACCGACCTGTGACGCCGCCCAGCCCCGCCGTCGCACGCCTGCGCCGGGCCCGGTGGGCGACGACCCTGCTCTTCGCCGCCACCACCGCCCTGTGTCTGCTGGTCCTGGCGGTCGTGGCCGTGCGCACCGACGCCCGGTCCCGCACGAACGATCTCGACAACGGCGTCGGCCGGCGGGCGGACGGCCTCGCCCGCACGGTCTACTTCGACGCCGGCGTCCTGCACCTCGACGCCCTGAGCGAGGACGACCTGGCCCAGAGCGCAGAGCGGCTCGCCGTCCTGCAGGCACCGGCGCCCGGCCGGCCCCGGACTCTTCGCGCGCCCGCGCGTGCCGCTCTTCCCGACCAGGCCGGTCTGGACGAAATCTGGCAACAGGTGGAGCACGACCAGGAGACCGTCTTCGTCACCCTGGAGGCCGGCGGCCGGGAGGTCCAGTGGGCCGCCGCTCCCGTCTGGGACGGTGATCGGATCGGTGCCGCCGTGCTGGTCGGAGCCGACCCCGCCGAGAGCCAGGCCGCCCACGACCGTCTCGTCCACTGGCTCGCCCTGGGCTGCGCGGCCCTGGTGCTGGCCGCCGCCGCCCTCGGGCACCTCCTGTCCGGACGGGCCATGCGACCCGCGCTGCGCGGCCTCGACCAGCAGGAACAGTTCCTCGCCGAAGCCGCCCACGAGCTCCGTACCCCACTGGCCGCCCTGCGCCTGGTCGTTGAAAGCGGCAGCGCCTCCCCCACCCGCGCGCCCGCGGCCGTCGACGAAGCGCTCCGCCTCGTCGACCGTCTGGGCCGGCTGGTCACCGGGCTGCTGGCCCGGGCCCGCGTCCAGGCCGGCACCCAGGAAGTCGAGCTCACCCCGCTGCGGCTCGACCAACTGGTCGAGCAAACCGTCGAGGAACTGCCGGACAGCACCGGCGTCACCGTCAGCACCGAAGCCGCCATCGTCGACGGCGACCCCGAACTGCTCGCGCAGGCCGTCCGCAACCTCGTCGAGAACGCGCTGCGGCACGGCGGCGGAACCCCGGTCGACGTGAGCGTCACCGCCGGCCGCGTCGCCGTACGAGACCACGGCCCCGGCGTACCGGCCGAGGACCGCGACCGCGTCTTCGAACGCCGCGTCACCGGAGCCGCGAGCAGCGGCACCGGAACCGGCCTCGCCATCGTCAAATGGGTCGCCGAGCTCCACAACGGCACCGCCCGACTCTCCCCCGCCCCCGGCGGCGGCCTGCTCGCAGAACTCCTCCTACCTCCGCACACCGGCAGATGAATCAGGAGCGGCGCCACCATGCACCGCGCCGCCCCTCCCCGGCCGCCGCGGCTTCGGTGGCGTCCCGCCCCCGCTCTGCGACGGCTGTCACCCTCCGCCTGGCGCGGGGGCCGAATCCGGCAGCAGCACCCGGCGCTGCCCGGCCTCACCGGGGCCGGCGGCGCATGTGTCCCGCCGAGTTCCGGTGATCATCAGTCGCTGGTCCGCTCGGTTCGCCTCACGGTTCGATGGCTCGGTTCTCCTTCGGTCAGCGCAGTTTGAGGCCGTTGAGGAGGTAGTCGATGCGGGCGGCGGTGTCGTCCGGGTCGAGCGGGCCGGTTCCGAGCAGGAGGCGGTAGTAGATGGGCCCGAAGAGGAGTTCGACCATGGTTCCGGGCGGGACGTCGGTGCGCAGTTCGCCGGCTGCGACGGCCTGGTCGAGGCGGTCCTGCCAGGCCTTGTTGCGGGGTTCGAGGAAGTCGGTGCGGAGGTCTTCGGCGAGTCGGGGGTCGCTCTGGGCGTCGGCGACCAGGCCGCGCCAGATGGTTCCGAGGTCGGTGCCGAGGGCCTGGATGACTCCTTGTGCGGCGGCGGTGATGTCGGCGGTGATGTCGCCGGTGTCCGGGACGCCGGAGAAGGGCCCGGTGCGCTCGTTGAGGGCTTCGAGGACGACGGCGGCCTTGCTGGGCCACCAGCGGTAGATGGTCTGTTTCCCGACCCCGGCGGCGTGGGCGATGCCTTCGATGGTGACCCGGGCGTAGCCGTCGCGGACGGCGATGTCGAGGGCGGCGTCGAGGATGGCGCGGTGGGAGCGCTGGTTGCGGAGGTCCGGATTCGGGGCTGGCGGCATGTTCGGAGTATTCCACGAGACGTCACGTGCCGTCTTGACGTGATCGTCTTGCGCGGGGAACATGGTGTCCGCGAGGCGAGACGAGACGGTACGTCACGAGACGAGACGGTGCGGGTTGCCGTACGGGGGAATGCCGTTCCGTCACGGGGGATCGCCTCGGCAGCTCAGGGGGGACGACGATTTTGTCCGCCGGCAGTCATTCCAAGGAGAAGCGCATGTCGATACGCAGGCGGGCACGGTCGGTCAGTACGGTGGCCGCGGTTTCTGCTGCGGTGCTGGCGGCCACGGCCGGTACGGCCAGTGCCAAGCCGGGAGTGCCGTACATCCGCTACGGCGCGAGCGGGTTGGCGACCTACTGCGTGCAGGAGGCCATCGACCACGCACATATCAACCGGCGGACCAGCGCGGACCTCATTTCGTCGGACGGCGAGTTCGGCCCGGCCACGCTGGGGGCGCTCCAGCAGCTGCAGCGCGACTTCAACCTGGAACCCGACGGCGTGGTCGGCCCGGACACCGGCACGGTGCTGTGGCAGCAGATCGACGAGTCGATCCGGCAGAGCTACAACTGGGACACCGGCTTCGGGGCGTACGCGAGCTACTGCTACTACGTGCTGCCGACCCACAGCTGACGTCGGCGGCACCAGCACCGAAAGCACCGGACGACCGGGTCGATCGTCTGCCACAGGCCCTGCCGTGGCGGCCCGCCCCGCTTCTCCGGATACGACCACACCACGGCGAGCCGCCGGTGGACCCGAGGAATCGGGATCCACCGGCGGCTCGCCGTGGTCCTGCGGGCACGGCACCGACGAGCAGGACCGCAGGGGTGAGATCTCCCGTCCTGGCCGCCGGCGCCGCGGCCTCCGGCCTACCCAAGGCCTCGAGGCGGCAACGGGCGCCCAGCTGTGTGCGCACGCGCGGCCCGACTTCCGGCCGGGCCGCGCGTGCGTGCCGGCTCAGGCCGGGCGAGCGTTGCGCGTGACCTTGGCCGACGGCCTGCCTGCGGCCTCCTGCAACGTGAGGCGCGGTGCGCGCCTGACGAGGAAGATGCCCAGGCCGGCGACCCCGACGGCCATCACCATCAGGCCGGGCGGGAACGTGGCGGCCGGGAGCACGCCGCGCAGCGCGACGGGGGTGGCGCCGAGCACGTAGGCCGCGACGGCGAGGCGGGGTGCCTGGCCGGCGCGCCACATCGATGCGCCGAGGATGACAGCGCCGAGCAGGAAGACGATCGACGAGGCCTTGAACATCGCGCCGGTCAGGCCGCCGAGAAGGGAGGCGATCTGTGCCTCGGCCAGCTCGGGGAAGACCAGGTTGAGGATGTATTCCACGCCGAGGAGCCCGGCCATGCCGAGGAAGTTGAGCGTGTAGCCGACCACGCCCAGGGTGCCGGACCGCTGCCGGTCGGCGAGGTACAGGCCGGTGATCAGCAGCAGCCCGAACGCCTCCGCCAGTGGCGCGAGCGCGTGGGTGAAGGCCAGGTTGTCGGGGATCAGCGCGCCGCGCCGGGCGCTGTTGAGAATCAGGATGGCGGCGGAGATCGTCCCCGCCCAGCCGGCGAGTCGGTAGAGGGTGTGCGTGGGCATGGTTCCTCCGGCAGTAGGCGATAACGCTTGTAATAACGTATGTCCCGGAGGGCTCGTGACGTTGCGGCGAGTCGGGTCTGTAATGCTTCGGAAAGATCTGGAGAGGGGCGCGTGCCATGGCTGACGGCGAGGATCTGCGCGAACAGTTCATCGAGGCCGCGCTGCGGGTGGTCGCCGGGCACGGCCCGGCCGGCCTGACGGTACGTCGGGTCGCGGAGGAGGCCGGTTCTTCCACGATGGGCGTCTACAGCCGCTTCGGTGGCCGTACGGGCATGCTGCAGGCGCTCTACGAGCGAGCGTTCGACATGCTGCGGGACGCCTTCGGCGCGGTGCCCTTCACCGGGGACGCCTTCACGGACGTACGGGCCCTGGCCCTGGCCTACCGCATCTTTGCGCTCCAAGGCCCCACACGCTACGCGTTCATGTTCGAGCAGGCCGTGCCCAAATTCGACCCCGGCCCGGCCCTCCGGGCGCGAGCCCTGGAGAACACCTTCGGGGTGCTGGCCGCCGCAGTTGCGCAGGCCGACGCGCAGGCCGCTCCCGAGCGCGGCGCGTACCTGCTCTGGGCGGCCATGCACGGGATGGTGAGCATCGAGTTGACCCATCGAGACCGCACCGAGCTGCCCGGCTGGTCCATCGCGTCGGACTGGGAGGGCGTCTACCTCGACGGCGTGCGCACGGTCTGGAACGGCCTCGCTCTCTGACCTCACCCTGCCGCCGCCGATGAACGCGGACCTCCCGCCGACTGACCGTCAGCACCGTTGGATCAGGTCCCCGACCAGCGCGAGCGCCCCGCTATTGACTCACGCCGGCCCCGACAGCAGCCCAGACAGGCCCGGCACGGGTCGAAGGCGGCGGCTCGCCCCCCACGCCATGCACATCCACATCAAGGGCAACGGCGAGTGCCCCGAGACCGACGACGCCACCTTGCACTACGGCCACCGCGCCATCAGCACCACCGACGGCCTGGCCGACTACGGGCCGATCGGCACCTCCCTGACCACCCGCGGCGACACCAGCCCGGCCAGCGCCCTGGCCGTCGACCGCTTCCCCTCCACCGGAACGTTCCACTACTCCCGCACGATCCAGCTCACCAGCGACGTCGCCCAGCAGGTGAGGGCCGACAACGCCGTCGTCGTCATCCACGGCATCGACTACAACCACAACGGCAAGTACGACAACGTCCTCGGGCCCAGCGAACTCAACCCCGCCCTGCCCCAGGAAGCCACCGCACCCGCCCTGTGCGGGCCCCTCGACTAACCCCCGAAACCGGTGCCCGCACGCACCGGCGGCGCGCGGGCACCGGTCAGCGGTCCCGCCGCCGCGCTGCACGGCGGGACCGCCCGACACCCTGGTCCACGACCGACCGCGCCCCTGACACCCGATCACGGGAAAGCCGCCCCGTCTCCCGCATGCAGGGCACAACACCGCGGTTTCCAGGACGACTTGGTGGGCGCACCGAGGCGTCGGCCTACGCCCCGGACACCGCGCGCGACAGGCGCAGGGGCGCCTCGACGGCGTCGGCGATGCCGAGTGCGCGCACCGTCTCCCGCCGTGTCGCTGCGACCGGATTCGCGAGCTGAGCCAGGGTCGCCGCCGGAGCGTGGACCGTCAGCTCGAAGTCGCGGCTCGTCTTGGCGTCGGGGGCGAGCGGCAGGCGGATGCGGCCGTCCGCGACCATCCGGCGGACCCGGCTGCGACTGAGGCCGAGGCCGGACATGAGCAGGCGTTCGACCCGTACCGGGACCGGCAGCTCGAAGCTCACCAGCACCGTCAGCGGGGTCGGATCGTCGATCGCGTGGAGCGGCGTGCGTGCCTCCAGCTGCCAGGTGCCACTCCAGTCCAGGCTGTAGCCGTTCTTGGCGGCGAGTGACGCACTCATCGTCAGTTCCCGGACCACGGCGGGGTCGTTGTTCTCGTACGCGTCCCGGCGAGCGGGTTCCAGCGACGACGTGTGGACGCGCTCGTGGACGGGCACCTTCGAGGTCCGGTCGCAGCCCGCGCAGCTGAGCAGCAGCCAGACGTCGAGGAGCTTGCCATTGGCGTTGACACGGATCTTGCCCGAGGGCCGGTGCCGCGTGCTGGAGCAGTCCGGGCAGCTGCGGACGACGGTGGGCAGCGCGGACTGGCGCACGGCCCAGCGGGCCTTGCGTTCGGTATGCATGGTGGTCTGTTTCCTGGTTCAGCAGGAACGCGCGCAGGCCGGATCGGCTGGATCGGCCGGGGCTCCTGGGTTCCGACGAGTGCTCACAAAGGCGCGTGTCATCGCCTCGGGGCGGACGGCCGCATGGCGGGCGTCCCGAGGTCGATCGCGCGACAGGTCGTGTCTCTCCGTGGCAACTCGCGGCAACGCGTCTCATCGCCTCGGGACATGTCGGCATGGCCGAGCGCCGAGGGCGGTCGATCGCGTGAGCGCGCGCGTCATCGACTCGGCGCGCGGCCGGTGGCCCGGCGCAGAGGTCGATCGCTTGGGGTGAGTTGCCACGTGGCAGTCGTCAGCACAGGTACATGCCGCACATCGTGATCTGGGGCCGCGCTCCCCCGCAACCGGTTTTTCGGACCCCCGCCGTCAGACCGGCGCCCGCCTCGTCCAGCACTCCGAACCGCTGATCACCTGGGCCGCGATCACCCTGACGACCGGGCGCATCACCCGGCGGCAGCCCGCGGCCTGTCGGGGCTGGCGCAGGCGGACGAGGCGAGCAGTACAGGGCCTCCCCCATGGCGGAACCGGCGCGGCTCGCGCCGGGGCGGCCGGTCGTCCGGCGTGAGGATCTCGAAGGACACCATGACCGCCCCGGTAGGGGTGGGCAGTGACGGGGTGGCGGCCTTTTACTGGAAAGGAGGGTTCTTCGGCAGGAGGTCGTGCGATGCGACCCACTCCCCAGAAACAGGATTTACCGAGACTCGTCGTCGACAGCCCGGAAGGGCTGCGCGGCCGGGTCTACGAGCTGGCCGATCGGCCGTTGCTGGTCGGGCGGGGCCCGGACTGTCAGATCCACGTGGGTGATCCCGAGGTCAGCCGGCGCCATGCGGTGGTGCGGTGGTCGGACGGGCACACCACGGTCGAGGATCTGGCGTCCACCAACGGCACCCTGCTGAACGGCCACCCCGTGCACGGGCAGAAGGTGCTGCAGAGCGGGGACGTGATCGACTTCGGGCCGTTCGAGGTGCATTACGAGGAGCCGCGCGACACGGACGCCACCGTGGTGGTGCCGGGCCCGGGGCGCGGGGTGGGGGCGGCCGACCGGACGGTCAGCCTGCTGAAGGCGGCGGCCGAGGGGACGGAGGCGGCCGCCGAAAGCGCGAAAGCGGCCGGAGCGGCCGGTCCCGCGTCCGAGCCGGACGTCGGTCCGGGGGGCCGTCCGGCTGCCGACGCTCCGATGCGGTCCGCCGGTCCGGACGAGGCGACGGAGCCGTCCTCGCAGGTGTCCCGGGTTTCGTCGGAGGGGTCCGAGGCGCAGCCGAAGGCGTCCCGGGTCCGGCCGAAGTCCGAGTCCGAGGCGTCCAAGGTGCCGCCGAAGCCGTCCGGAGTACCGCCCATACCGACGGCACCGCCGCCGAAGCCGTCCGAGCCGCCGTCGGTGCGACCGGGTCCGAGCTACGACGTCGGACGACAGCTGGCCCACGGGAACCTCAGCAATGTCGCCGGCAACCAGTACTACAACCAGTACACCTATATGGTCGGGGACAAGGGGCGGGAGATCTTCTTCCGTCGGATCGCGGACCTCCACACCAGGGCCCGGCACCTGGTCCTGGTGGGCCTGCTGCTGCTTCTGATCGGTGCCGGGGTGTCCGGCTGGGCGATGGACGGCGTGGATCCCGAGAACACGGACCCCCTGCTGTCCCAACTGGTCCACGCGAAGTCCGGCGGCGTACCCGTCGGCGGGCTCGGCCTCGGGACGTCGATCGCCGGCGTCGTGCTGCTCGTCGTCGGCATCACCCTGCACATCGTGGCCATCGTGCGGGTGCGGCGCTTCGAGCAGAGGCAGTCCCAGCAGGAGCAGAAGTACGGGTCCTACACCTAGCCGCGCCCGGTGGCCCGGCTCCCTGGCGCCCACATGTCCAGTTCCAGTGGTGGCCGGTGTCCAGTGGCCACGGGAGGCGAGTGCCATGGTCTTCAACATCGGAAGTCAACAGGCCGGGGTGGTCAACAACGTCGCGCACGACCAGCACGTCCACGACGGGCAGTCCGGCGCGATCTCCGTCGGCGCGGCGGACTTGACCGGACTGCTCGGCACCCTGCGGGAGGCCGTCGGCCGGGAGCAGCTGCCGCCCGCCGTCGCGCCGCTGGTCGAGACCGAGCTGAACGCGATCGACCAGGAGGCCGCCCGGCCCGAGCCCGATCGGGAGGTGGTCGCCGCCCGGCTCGCCCGGGTCACCCGCCTGCTGCGCGAGGCCGGAGCCGCGGTGGCGGCCGGCACCGGACTGTTCTCGGCGCTCTCCGGCGTCGCCGGCTGGCTCGGGGCCCTGGGGCAACCGATTCTGCACCTGCTGGGCGGGTGACCCGGCGAGGGCCCGTGACATCCCTCGCCGAGGACCTGCGCGAGCGTCCGCGAGCAGCTCGGCGACCTCGGCCATCGGCCGGGAGCCCTCGTGCTTCACCAGACCCGGCGACACCCCGAGGCGCAGCGAGGTGGTGAGGGTGCCGTCGGGCGTGGTGAGGACGTCCGCGCAGCCGACCCGCAGGGGGCCGGGACTCCACCGACAGGACAGCGCACGCCTGCGGCACAGAGCCTCCTGGGCATCGGACCTCGACGATCCGGAGCTGACCAGGAGGCCCTGCCTTCATGCGCGCACCAGCCGCAGATCACCCCACCGGGGCTCCCCGCTCGAACCGATGCCCACCGTGATCGGTACGGCAGCGGCTTCTTACGGCGAAGGGCTCGGTTTCCATCACGCCAGCACCGGGCTGTTGTGATAGGCGGCGATCAGCCACCGGCCGTCCCGCTTCTCGAAGACCCACGTCGCGTTCACCTTGCCCGAGTCCGGCACGTCGGTCTGGCCGGCGAACAGGATGCCGGATTCGCTGATCACGATCGCGGCGTCCCTGCCGACGAAGCGCAGGCTGAGCTGCTTGTTGTAGGTCGAGGTGCCCTTGAGGGGCCCGGCGAAGGCCAGGGCCATGCTGTCGCGGATGACATCGCGGCTGTCGCGCAGCGAGCCGGTCATGACGGCGGTCGCGTCCGCGGTGTAGTCGGCGACCATCCCGTCGGCGTCGCCGGCCTCCCATGCCTGGTAGGAGTCGACCAGGACGGCCTGGATGGCGGCCGCGTCTGCCGCACGGTTGTCTGACATCGGAGTCTCCCTTGTGAGCGGTTCGCCCGGGTGCTCCGGCGAACTCGTCAGTACATACCGGCGGCTGGGCTGGAACTGTTCGCGTCCGCGGCGGGGAATTCTCCGAGGCCGAGTTCGGCGGCCAGACCGAAGGAGGCGAAGACCGCGGAGTCCTGGAACACCGAGTTCCGGCTGATGCCCCCGGCGGTGACGGTGAAGATCTGCAGGGTGTGCAGTTCGTATCCGTCGCCGACGCGCCGGTAGGCGGCGAATCCGTGCTGGCCGTTGGCCGTGACCGCGGTGAGGCGCCAGTCCGTTCCGGCCGCCTGGAAGACCCACTCCATGAACAGGCCGTAGTTGCCGGGGCCGGCGAACCAGTTGAGCATCGGCGGCATCTCCATGATGACGTCCTCGGTGAGCAGCCGCTTGAGGCCCTCGACGTCGGCCTGCTCGAACGCCTTCATGTAGCGGTCGACCCAGGCGCGCTGCTCGGCCGCGGACGGCTCGCTGAGACGTTCCGGCTGGGCCTCGACTTCCTGCACCCGGGTACGCGCCCGATGCAGGGAACTGTTCACGGAGGCGACGGTGGCGCCGAGGATGTCTGCCGCCTCGGACGCGGAGAAGCCGAGCACGTCACGCAGGATCAGCGCTCCGCGCTGACGCGCCGACAGATGCTGCAAAGCGGCGGCGAACGCCAACCGCAGGCTGCTGCGGTCGACGACGGCCGCGGCCGGATCGCCCGCGGCCAGCAGCGCGTCCGGCAAAGGCTGGAGCCAGACGGCGCTCTCGTCCCGGACGAGGGGCCCGAGCGGGTGCGACGCGGCCACCAGACCCGACGGCAGCGGCCGGCGGCCGCGGACCTCCAGGGCGGTCAGGCAGACGTTGGTCGCGATCCGGTACAGCCAGGTGCGCAGTGAGCTGCGGGTCTCGTCGTACCGCTCCCGCGCCCGCCATGCCCTCAGGAACGTGTCCTGGACCAGGTCCTCCGCGTCGTGAGCCGAGCCGAGCATCCGGTAGCAGTACGCCAGCAGTTCGGTCCGGAACGGTTCGATCAGGCGATCGAAGCTCTCCACCTTCGCAGTCATGGCCCCCGCCCTTCACCGCTCCAACGCGGTCACTATATCCAGCGGCTCCGGCGGGGCGTCCCGGCGTGAGACGGCGCCGGAACACCGCGTCCGTCGTGTCGGAGGGTCGGAGCGGGCAGCACCAACGGGCCCAGCCCCTCCGCCTCCCGGTCGGTGCCCGTGCGGGTGAACGGCGTCCGCCACGCGCCGCGCACGCCGGGCCATCGGCAGAGGAGGCGATGGGATGGGCAGTGCTCCAGCCGCTCCGGCCGGGAGCACCACTCACTCACAGAATGGGGACCGCCGTGATCGTTCGCATCATGGGCGAGGGCCAAGTGAAGCTGGCCGACGCCCACTTCACCGAGCTGAACAAGCTCGACGATGAACTGTTGGACGAGATGGAGTCGGGCGACGAAGCAGGCTTCAGGAGGGCCCTGGGGGCTCTTCTGGACGCCGTGCGCAGCCTGGGTACCGCGCTGCCCGACGACGCCCTGGAACCCTCCGAACTGATCCTCCCCGCGCCCGACGCGACCCTGGACGAGGTGCGCGAGATGCTCAGCGACGACGGCCTCATCCCCGGCTGACCCCGCGCTCCCCCGCTCCCCCGTTCACCGTGGGAACCAGGGAACCGGGGAACCGGGGAACCGGGGGTTCGCGGTCACACGGTCCGGCTCGACGGGCCTGCGCGTCAGCTGTCCTCGCCCGCCGCGGCCTCCTCGGCGTCCGCGGCCACGACGCCCCGGAAGTCGTTCGCCGCCAGCAGGTAGTCGAAGCTTCCCGAGGAGGTGTGCGCGCCGCCGGCCGGACAGACGCCGTTCGTCGGGTTCCCGTTGAACCAGAGACCGAAGCACTTGTTGCAGTAGCGCCAGTTGGACTGGCCCACGATTGCCATGGTGTTGCCTTTCCGGACGGGCTCCCGGTCGGTGGGAACGCGTCCTGCGGGATACGCCCATGCTGCTGCGCCCGGAGTCCCGGGCACCTGAGGCCGGGGTCCCGACCCCGTCCACCCTGGGACACGCCGCGGGGGCGCGCCCCCCGGTACGACCACGCGGCTCTAGATGTTGGCTCCGGCGTGGGCGCGGCGTCCTTCGGTGGTCGGGCCGTGCCAGTCCAGGCACATCACGGTGGCGTCGTCCTGGAGCCTGCCGTCGCAGGCCGCGGTGACGGCTGCGACCAGGGCGCGTACCACCTCGCGCGGATGCTCACTGGCGGTGGCGGCCATGAGGGCGGGCAGGTCGACGGACTCCGCGCGGCGTTCCTGCATCCCGTCGGTGTAGAGCACCAGCCGGTCGCCGGGCTGCAGGTCGATGTCCTGCACCCGGTACCGGCCCTGCGCCTCGATGCCGAAGGGCATGTCGGCGCGCAGGAGCACTTCTTCGACGGTGCCCTTGCGCAGCCTCAGCGGGTGCGGGTGGCCGGCGTTGACGAGCTGCGCCGCGGTGCCGTCCAGGGCGACCCGCAGGAGCTGGCCGGTGGCCAGGACCCCGGGTTTGTGTTCCATGAGGGACCGGTGGGCGTGGTCGGCCTGGTCGGCCAGGGGGACGGCGACGCGGCGGGCGCCGCGGGAGGCGTTGACGAGGATGGTGGCGATGAGCGCGGCGTCGAGGTCGTGGCCCATCGCGTCGGTCAGGGACAGGTGCAGGGTCTCGCGGTCCAGGGCGTAGTCGTAGGTGTCGCCGGCGACGCTCTCGGCGGGCACCAGGGCGCAGGCCAGGGTGAACTGGGCGGCCTCGCAGCAGGGTGCGGTGGGCAGGAGCTGGCGCTGGATCTCGGCGGCCAGGCTGACCGGGGCGGTGCGCTGGGCCCAGTGGTAGAGGTCGGTGAAGCGGCGGTCGGTGACCACGATGTAGGCGAGGGCGTGGGCCGCCTGTTCCACCTGCTCCAGTGTGTCGTCGCTGATCTCGGGGGCTTCGGTGGCGTCGGAGGCTTCGGTGGCTTCGGGGAGGAAGAGTTCCAGGAAGCCGATGGCGTCGCCGCGGTTGGTGACGGGGGCGATCACGCGGTGCCCGTGCCCGCCGGCGCCGTCCGGGGCACGGACCAGTTCCTGGGTGCGCAGGACCTGCTCGTAGAGGCTGCCGGCGAGCTGGATCCGCTCGGTGCCGCGCCCCTGCAGGGTGGTGGCGTCCTCCGCGACCCGCACCACGCTCTGGCCGACCAGGTCGAGGAACAGGAAGGAGACGTACCGCGCGCCGAACCGCTCGCGCAGGTCGCGCGCCACCACGTCCAGGGAGTCCACCGGCGCCGCCGTCTCGGCCGCCGCCAGCACCTCCGCCAGCACCATCCGCTCCCGCGCCACGTCAGCCTCCTCGAACGGTCCGGGGCTTTCACCTTCCCGCGATCACCCGAGGGATGCCAGCGTCTGGTCACCCGCTCAGCGGCCGGGGCGGGCGGCCGGCGCCCGAGAGCCCGCTGGTCGGCGATCGACATGACGGGCGGCGGCTGGTTTCAGGTGTCTCCGGCTAGCGCAGGGTCTCGAAGCCGAGCAGCAGGGCCTCGAGCGCGAACGCGAACCGCTCGCCGTCGTCGGCGCCGACGCCCTCGCTCGCGGCGCGGACCAGCAGCGGGTACCGCTCCGCCTCCAGCGCGGCCAGCCAGTCGGCGCCGCCCGCTTCCTCGGCGCCGACCATGATCTGGGCTTCCGCCGTCGCGTGGCCGATCACGAACACCGCCAGGGAGTTGAGCGCGTGCAGCGCCCGGCCCAGCGGGAATCCGCCGGCCGTGAGCAGGCGCAGGAGCGCCTCGATGTCGTCGAGGGTCGCCGGAGTGACGGCGGGCCGGGAGGTGGCGAGCGGGAGCACGGCCGGGTGCCGCAGCAGGCCCTCGCGCAGGGCGGTGGCATACGCGCGCAGGGCCGCCCGCCAGTCGGCTGAGCCGTCCATGGCCGGGGTGGCGGCCGTGAACACCTGCTCCACCAGGCCGTCGAGCAGGGCGTCCTTGTTCGGCACGTAGTGGTAGAGCGTCATCGCCTCCACGCCCAGCTCCTCCCCGAGCGAACGCATCGTCAGGCCCTTGAGCCCGTCCCGGTCCACCAGGCCGAGCGCCGCGTCGAGGATCTGCTGCCTGCTCAGTCCCACCCGCTCGCCCCGGCCGCGCCGGGCCGCCTGCCGCTGTGCCATGCCTGCTCCTCCTCGACCGGACGGCTTGACTTTCTTACACGATAAGAGAAGACTCCCCCTCAGCGAAACTTACCGCGTAAGAAACAGCCGCACCAGGGGGAACCACCATGTCGACCACCGCCAACAAGCAGGTCATCCGCGACTTCGTCACCGCACTCAACGACCGCTCCGGCGAGGGCTGGGTGCAGCTGCTCTCCCCGTCCGTGATCGACCACAACAAGATCATTTTTGGCGAGGAGGACGCCCCGGGCGCCGCCATCGAGGGCTTCCGCCTCCAGCTGGCCGCCTTCAGCACCGAGGCCGAGGGCGACGGCTTCCACATCCAGCAGCTCATCGCCGAGGACGACGAGGTCGTGGCCCGCCTGCGGGTGGCCGGGGTGCACACGGGCTTCCACGCCCGGATGCCCGAGCCGACCAACCGGCGCTGCGATGTCGAGCAGATCTGGATCTTCACCGTCCGAGCCGGGCAGATCGTCGAGATCCGCGCCGTCAGCGACCGCCTCGGCATGTTCATCCAGCTCGGCTGGGACTGGCCGACCACGGACTGATCCTGGGCGGGTCGGCTACCCCGTACGTCGTGGAGCCACTGGTGGGCCGTGCGGTGGAGCCCGGAAACGTGCTGACGAACACACCTCGGCCCGACACCGCGTCGCACCCGCGGTCCACCGTGATCGGAAAGCGGCTCGCGGGTCGGGCGCACGCTCAACGGCTGGTATGACTGGGGGCATGCAGGAAGAGACGGCACGATCCGCGATCGACACGTTCATCTCCGCGTTCAACGCCTCGGACGACAGTTATGTGACTGCCCTGCTCCCCCAGGCCCTCACCTCGGACGTGGTCTTCTGGGGGCCCTTGGGTCGCAGCGAAGGGATCGCGGCGGTCGAGCGGTTCGTCCTGGAGATCCGGCGCCACCCGGCGGGGGCCGGCACGATGGCACGCTGCTCAGCGGTGGACATGCCTGACGAGTGGGCCCGGTACCAGTGGGTCTTCACCACGCCGGACGGAGGGCCCCGCCTGACGGGAACGGACGTCGTCCATCTCCGGCGGAACCTCATCGACCAGATCATCGTCTTCGCGGGCGAGATCGAGCCGTCCGCCTCCTGAGTCGTCCTTCTGCCGCCGTCCCTCTCACGGGACGGCGGCCGAAGCGCCCCGGACGGCGGCACGCGAGGACCTCAGGCGACCAGCTTGCTGTATGCGGCGGCATCGATCAGGCCGTTGACGGACGACTTGTCCTTCAACTTGATCTTGACAAGCCAAGTGCCGTACGGATCACTGTTCACCTCATCGGGGATCTCCGAGTAGTCGACATCGCTCACCTCGATGACCTCGCCGGTCACCGGACTGTAGTGCTCGATGACGGACTTGACCGTCTCCACGGTGAAAACGGGATCACCCGCCTCGACGGCCAGGCCGACCCGCGGCAGCTCCACGGCCACCACGTCACTGTGTGACCGATTCTCATCACGGCCGTACCCGGTGATGCCGATCACCGCCGTCCCCCCGGCTTCGACGCGCACCCAATCGTGCGCCTCGGTGTACTTGCGATCAGCCGGGACACTCACCATGACGACAACTCCTCCGAACACGACGCGATCAGCAGACGACAAGCTTTCATGTCCTGGCGCGGCCGTCACGAACGCCCGGACGCACCGCGCGCCGCACACCGAGAAGCAACCCGGCGGCACCGCGTCTGAGGACGTCGTCGCCACGGTGTCGGGCTCGCCCACCGGGGGCTGGGAGGTGCTCCTGCCCACCGCCGGGACGGTCACCGCGGTCAACACCGACCTGGACTCCGCCCCGAACGCCCTGGAGGACGACACCTACCGCAGCGGCGGGATCGTTGAGGTCGTCCTCAACGATCCCGCCGCATACGACGACCTGCTCACACCGCTCCGGATGGCCCGGGAAGCCCGGTCCTGAGGCAAAACGGGCGGGCGGCGCACCCGCGTGGCAGCGCCTGGGGCCGGGTGCTACGCCGTGGGGGCCACGGCGTCGGCCCGGCGGACGCGGGTGGTCGTGCGCGCGTAGAGGCGGATGCCGAGCGTGCGCCACAGGAGGCGGGCGGGAGCGGGCATGTGCGAGAGGAAGAGCTGCCGTTCCCGTGCGGTCGCGTCCTCGAGGATCGCTCCGAGGAAGATCAGGAGCTTGGGCTTGGGGACGCTGCGGCGGCCGCGTTCGCCGACCTCGGACCACTCCCGGGCGGTGATGTGATCGGCCATCAAGGGCAGGAGGTGTTCTTCCTCGTCGTCCATGTGGGCGACGGCGTGCCGGTCGAGCTCGCGCAGGGCGTCGGCGAGCCGGAGGGCGGTGCCGTGCTCGGGGCGGGTGCGCCAGCGGTGCGCCAGGCCGGTGGCCGTGGCGAGCGCGCCGGCAACGGCCTCGTGCTGGTCGGCCATCCGTGAGACGACGCTGACGTCCGGGGTGGCGCGCTCGCGCAGCTTGGGCCACAGCAGGACGTCCTCGCCCTCGTGATGTTCGCCCAGGGCGCCGAGGACCAGGTCGAGATGGTCGGCGAGCACGGCGGTACGCCGCCGGTCGCCCGGGACGGCAGCTTCGACGAGATCGGCCAGGAGCGGTATCTCGCGGCGGAAGACGCGGTGCAGGACGACCATCTCCTGCGGGTCCAGACGCTTGTCGGCGGCGAGCGGACCGGAGGTGGTGGGCATGGGGGGCCACTTCTGCGAGGGAACGGTGATCATTCAGGGAACCCGCAGCCTAGCGGCCCCTCCTCCGCCGTCGGCAAGGAGCCCGACCGCGGCCGACCACCCACAGGGGTGTCCACGGCTCCTCGACGCCCCGGCAGCACGTGGCACAGGCTGCCGGCCGAGCAGCGATGCGGACACCCGGAGGAACACGCCGCCCACCGCCGTGGCCGTCTCGAAGCGCCGGGGAGGGCCGGACCCGTCCGTGAACTGAACCGTGCGGGAGCCGCCGGGCACGACACCGGCAGCACTCCGCCGCCCTCCGGGACCGGACTATCGTTCGGGCTGTGACGTGGAGTGAAACCGAGTACCTCGACTGCCTGCGGGCGGAGCGGCGCGGCTACGCGTGGGTCATGCGGCAGCACGGTGGTTTGTCTCCGGAGGAAGCGGCGGAAGCCGCCCTGGAGCGCTACCCGTACGAGCCGGCCGACGCGCCCTTCCGAGGGCTGGTCTTTCACGACGAAGCCTGGCACTGGGCGATGCTGGCGATCCACGGCGATCGATACGTGGTGGAGCACCCGGAGCTGGTTCATCCGCCGTCCGACTACCGAGCCCTTGAGTAGTCGTCAGCGGGCACGGCCGAAGCGGCCGGTCGGGCGTGGGCACGGGGCCCGGTGATCACGGAGCGTCGCAGCCCCGTGGTCACCGGGCCCTGTGCCTCTTCTTCTCCCGGGGTGCCTGCCCCGGTTCTCCCGGGGTGCCTGCCCCGGCGCGCCGGTCGGCGCCCGGCGGGGTCAAGAGCCCGGTACGGGCTGTTCCGGGGCCAGGGAGTTGCCGGCCGGGATGCGGCCGCAGTCGGAGGGGGCGGGGCGGCCGGCGAAGCGGTCGTTCAGCCAGGCGAGGGCCTGCGGGGCCCAGACGGCGGGGACGCCGAAGTGGCTGAGGGCGTCGTACTGCTGGTACGCGACCGCCGCGGTGCCGGTCGCGCAGTACTGGCGGGCGAGCGCCCGTACGTCCCCGGCGACCATCACGCCGTCACCCGTGCCGACGCCGGGAGGGTTGGCGAAGGTGCCTTCGAGGAAGCCGGCGTTGCCCTGGGCGAGGTAGCCGGGCACGGTCGGGGTCGGCGCCGAGCCGAGGTTGGTCCGGTTGACGCCCGTGACGAAGGGCTCCACCGAGTTCGGGTCGGCGTACTGGGGCTTGGCCATCGCCTTCCAGCTCAGCCCGGGGTAGTGGCCCAGGGCGTCGGTGAGCGAGGCGTGCTCCAGCTGCCGGTAGACCGACCGGCCGTAGTCGTTCAGGTAGGGCATGGGGTCGATGCCGTAGGAGCGCGAGACCCCGATCAGCGCCATCGGGATGATCCCGCTCCACACCAGCGAGCCGTCCATGTACCTGTTGTTGTGCGCCGGGTCCACCAGCAGCCCGCCCTCGGCGTAGCCGACCAGCCTGGCGTTCACCTCGGGCGCGTAGCCGGGCGCGAGCGCGGCCGCCCAGGCGGAGGCGACGGCGCCGCCGGAGTACCCCATCAGCCCGAAACGGGTGTCCGGGGTCAGGCCGGTCGCCGGGGATCCGGTCGCCGCCCGGATCGAGTCCAGGGTGGTGGTGGCGTACTCCGGCCCGGCTCCGAAGTCGGCGTTCTGGCCCTCGGTGTCCGGGACCACCACGTTGTAGCCCTGGGCGAGCAGCGGCACCAGGAAGATCGCCTCGGCGCTCGGGATCGCGCCGCCCAGGCTGACGTTCCCGGCCACCGCCCGGGAGGGGCCGTCCTCCGGGTCGAGCGAGTCGTAGAAGGACTGGTACGAGACGGCCCTGCTGCTGTCCCCGGTCAGGCTGCGCAGCACGGTGGTGACGTTGGCGGCCGGGCGCCCCTGGGCGTCGGTCGTGCGGTAGAGCAGCTGGACCGCCGTCACCGGAGTGGGCAGCCCCAGCACGTGGTACGGCAGCGTCCGCGTTCCGAGCACGGTGCCCGGCGCGAGCGAGGCCAGCGGGGTGCTGCCGTCGTAGGAGTAGAAGGGGTCGCTCGCGGCGGCGGTGGAGCGCGCCGTCGCCGAGGCCGGGCCGACCGGGCCGGCCGTGGCGGCCGTGGCGGTTGTTGCGGCCGTGGCGCTGACGGTCAGGGCGGCGGTGACCGCGGCGGCGAGCAGCCTGGACGTGCGTGTGCGCATGACTCCCCCGGGTGGCTGGGTTCCTGATGGCCTGTCGCGGGACGCGGGTGACCACGCTTCGTGTTACCGGCCCGTAGCCGACGTCCCGGACAACATCATGACGAGGGCCGGGCGCGCTGTCTCCGGGTCGGACACGGGAATCTTGTCCGTGACCGGTCATGCCGCTCGGCGACCGTCACAGGACGTCAAGTCCCGCTCGGGGCACCGATTCCGGGGGTTCTGTTCTGCGAGGAGCTCCCGGCGGGACGCCTCCGGTCCGCCGGATCGGGCAGGATGTGTTCGAACGTTTCGGGGGCCGAACGAGGTGACGGGGGTTGCGTGATGGGGCGTACGGCAAGGCGCGGGGGCTCGGCAGTGGCCGCGGTGGTGGTGCTGACGCTGGGGGCGGCGGCCTGCACGGGGAAGGGCGGCGCAGGGGCAGCGGCATCCACGGCAACGGCGACGGTGGCGGCGGCCCCCGCGGCGGCCCCGACAGTGACGGCGCACCCCGTGGTGCTGCCCGAGCCCGCCCCGGCGTCGGCGCAGTGGATCGTGGACCAGCTGGCCAAGAACCCGCCCCCAACCTGCCCCGCCCCCACCCTGGCGAACCTGGCGGTGCTCGACCGCAGCGAGGACGCCCATGACCGGGCGGACGTGGTGTGGTTGAGGGACGACTCCTACCTCTGCCTCGCCTCGATCAGCCGTGTCAACGGCGACCTGACCACGGGAGTGTCCTACGGCTCGATCGCGTCCTACACCGCCGGGCGGAGCCCGTCGACGATCGGCGGCCTGCGGTGGCCCTCCTTCTTCACGGTCTTCCCCGGCGGCACCGGGCAGGTCGTGCTGCAGGGCGGGGGAAGCCGGTTCGGGCCGCTGCACCAGCGGACGGTCGACCTCGGCGCGGGCAAGGCGATCACCGTCGTCCAGTACCGCTACGCCGTCCCGCCGGCGCCCGACCCCGGTTCGTCGGTGGTCGAGCTTCCGCCGAAGGAGGACCCGGACCACCCGGCCGAGCTGTGCCCGTCCGTCCAGGGGCCGTGCCGCCTCGCGGACGTGTACTGAACCCCGCGCGCCGGCTCCGATGGAGGCAGTGCCCGAACGCTGGGGAGGACCGGTCGTCCGGGGGCGGTGACCAGGGACGGGCGCGCCCCGAGGAGGCCCGGGAGGCCGCCGCACCCAGGTGGCGGCCTCCCGGCATCTCGGATTCGCGAACCGGCCGTCGGGCTGGGCTGAGCCGCAGTGCTTCGACCGGGTCCGCGCCTCCCGGGTTCGCCCGTCTGCCGCCTGCCATCTGCCATGGGCCGCCTGCCGGGGCCGCCGGCCGCCTGCACATAACCGCGGCCGTCACGGGCACGCGCAGGGCATGAGCACACAGCACGAGGAGACCGAGCGGAAGTACGACGGCCCTGCGCTTCCGCGGCGGCTCGACCGGGTGCCCGGCGTCGCAACCGTACGGAGCACCGAGCCCCAGGACCTCGACGCCGTCTACTACGACAGCCGGGACCTGCGCCTCCTGGGGCGCCGGATCACGGTACGCCGTCGCACCGGCGGCAGCGACGCCGGCTGGCACCTCAAGCTGCCGCGCGGCGGCGACGTGCGCCAGGAGGTCCGGCTGCCGTCGGAGGCCGGCGGCCCCGGCGAGGTCCCGACCGAGTTCTCGCACCTCGTCACAGCCTTCACCCGCGGCGCCGCGCTCGTGCCGGTGGCGCACCTGCGCACCCGCCGCGCGCAGCTGCTGCTGTGCGACGAGCGGGGGGAGACGCTCGCGCAGATCACCGAGGACCGGGTCGCGGCCCAGGTCCTCGACGCCGGACACCTCGCCCCCACGCCGCCGGACGGTCGGGCGGCGGGGCCCGAGGCGGACGGGGAAGCCCGGCTCATGGACGCCGACGAGGCCGGCCCGGCGGGCGGGACCAGCACCGAGGTCTGCGGCTGGACCGAGTTCGAGGTCGAGCTGAAGCACGGCTCGCCGGCCCTGCTGGACCGCATCGAGGCCGTGTTCGCCGACGCGGGGCTGACCCGCTCACCGTGGCCCTCGAAGCTTTCCCGGGCCCTGGGCGAGCCCCTCGCCCAGGGCCCGACCGGCTCGGCCTCCGCCCAGGCCCCGGGATCGGCCGGCGCCCTCGTCATGGACGGCTTCCGGGACCAGCTGGAGGCGCTCCTCACCCTCGATGCGGCCGTACGCCGCGGCCAGGAGGACTCCGTCCACCGCATGCGGGTCACCGCACGGCGGCTGCGCAGCCTGCTCAAGGCCCACCGGCGGCTCTTCCGGCGCGACCGGGCCGAGGGGCTGGCCACCGAACTGCGCTGGCTCGGGCGGCTTCTGGGCCGGGCCCGCGACCAGGAGGTCCTGGGCGAGGAACTGGTGGGACAGCTGGACGCGGTGCCCGCACACCTGCGGAGCGCTCTGCGCGGCCGGCTCACCGAGCGCTACGCCCAGGGCTACCGACGCGCCTGGCAGCGGGCGGTCGCCGAACTCGACAGCGCCCGCTACTTCGCCCTGCTGGAGCGGCTCGACGCCTTCGCCGCCGACCCTCCCCTGCGCCGTCGGGCCCGCCGGAAGGCGCGCAGGTACCTGCCCGGCGTCCTGCGGCACGAGCAGCGGCGGACCGGCAAGCGGCTCGACCGCGCTCTGCGCACCCCACCGGGCCCGCAGGGCGACCAGGCGCTGCACCGCGCCCGCAAGGCCGCCAAACGCGCCCGGTACACCGCGGACCACGCGCAGTCGCACATCCCGCACCGCACGGCGAAGCGGGTGGCGGAGTTCGGTGCCCGGATGAGGAAACTGCACAAGGTCCTGGGCACCCACCAGGACGCCGTGGTGGCCCGGCACGAACTGGTCAGCCTCGACGGCGAGGACACCGGCGGCGAGGACACCGGCGGCGAGCGGCATGCCTTCGCCTACGGTGTGCTCTACGAACGCCAGCGGCACATCGCCGCCGCTGCGCGGGAACGCTTGCCGAGGTTGCGCCGCCGGGCGGGTCGCCGCAAGCTCACCCGGCTGCGCTGAGCCTCCGCGCCGCGTGGTGCCCCTCTCGCCGTCGCCGTTTCCTGGCCCGGTGGGCTTCCCGGACCGCGGCCGCGTGCGGCCGGCGCGGGTGGGTGAGCTGTCGCTACACCGGCTGCGAGCGGCGGGGGCCGGACGGCAGGATCCGAAAGGGGGTCAGGCCCGTCGCGCCGGTCACCCTCCCGCCAGGATGTCGGCGAAGACGATCACGGCCGCGCTCTCGCCGTACTTCGCCGACTTCTCCTGCCGGAAGTCGCCGCTGCGCACGAGGATCCGGGTGATGTGGATCTTGGTGCCGATGGGGAAGGTCATCTCCTGCTCGGACTGGTTGTTCCCGCCGAGCGCCCTGCCCCGGTGGCCCTCCGGGAGGCCGAACTCCCAGACGATCTCCTTGCCCGCCACGTACGTGTGGGTCAACGGATCGCCGTACGTCGTCGACAGGATCGCCGGCCACTCGATCGTCTGGTCCACCGAGACGTAACCGCCGTCCGGGTTGCCCTCCTGCTGCTTGAGGATGCCGCCGAACGAGTCGTACATGTGCTTGCTGTCGCCGCGCACCACCTTGCCGTCCGCGTTCGCGGGGGGCGTCGCGAAGTCGTCCCACACGCCGTTGATCCGGGCGAAGATGTCGAAGGTGTCCGCGAGGTGCTTCTCGTCCCACGCCGCCGTGGTCTGCTCGTCCGCGTAACCGCGCGCCATGGCGACACTGCGCCACGTTTCGAGCACCTCGCGCTCCCTCGACTTGTAGGAGAAGCCGGGGGCGGCGATCTCGCCGGGGGTGAAGCCGACCTGCCCGAGGGCCGCGAGGAGCGGGTTGATCCGGCGGTAGTCGGCGCTGAGGTAGTTCTCGCCGAGGTCGAGGTCCTTCTGCTTCTGCTTGGCCGCGAGGACCGCCGGGTCCAACTCCAGGGCGCGTGCCGCCTCGTACTCCGCGCGGGAGGCCACCTGGTCCTCGACCGTCCCCCACGACTTGTCCTTGAGGGACGCCCGGGGCTTCTTGCCGTCCGCACCTTCGGAGATCAGGTAGGACCCGAAGCTGAAACGGAGGATCGTCTGCCCCACCACGTCCCCCTCGTCCGTGTGCCTGACGACCGGGGTCCCCGGCGCGAGGCCCGCCGCCAGGGTGCGCTGCACGGGCGCGTGCGCCGCACCGGCCGTCCCGGTTCCGGGGCCGTGGCCGTGGCCGTGGCCGGCCGCACGCTGCACGTCGGAGGCGGCCTGAGGGGCCGGGCGGCTCATCACCGCGCGGGCGTTGGCCTCGGCCTCGCGCTCGAAGCGGTCGGAGGGGTCGGAGACCTTCAGCCCGTTGCCGGTGTCGGTGCCGCTGACCGGCCCCCGGCGCTGCTGGAGGACATGGGTGAGCTCGTGGGCGAGGGTGTGCGCGTCGCCCCCTCCCTCACCGATGACGACGTGGTTGCCGGAGGTGTAGGCACGCGCGCCGACCTCGGCGGCGGAGGCCCTGGCGGCGCCGCCGGTGTGGAGGCGAACGTCGGAGAAGTCGGCACCGAGGCGGGACTCCATGTCCGTACGGGTCGCCCGGTCCAGAGGCCGGCCGGGGCCGCGCAGGACGTCGTGGACGGCCGAGCGCTGGACGGCCGGGGCCGCGGCACGCTGGACGGCAGGGCCCGCGTGGCCGCAGCCGTCCCCGTGCAGGTGTTCCTTCCCGTCCGGGCCGTGGCCGGCCCGGCGGAGCATCTGGACGACCGCCGCGTTGCCCACGGAGCCCTGGAGGGCGAGCAGTTGGGACCGCGGGCTCCCGGCCTCGACGGCCGCGTTCCTCGCCGCCCGGCCGGCCTTGGCCCTGGTGGCTTCCTCGTTCTCCCGCTTGCGCATCGGGCTCCGCCCCTCCTGGGATCGTCGGCAACGTCCCACTCAACCCGACGGCCACGGCGCGGCGGAAGGTCCTCCGGGGCAGAGTCGGGGGTCTCCGCGACGGTCTCCCGCGGCACTTCCGTACAGGCGGCACGGGGGAACCGGCATGGTCACGATACGAATACCCCCCTGCCCACCGGCGCCCCCGGCCCGCCATCATGATCAATTGTGTCCACCTCCCTCGAGCCGCCCGCCGCGGCGTCCGCCGACCGGCCGGTCCACGGGTCGCCGTGCCCGCGCTGCGTCGCCCCCCCTGGCCGACGACCCGCGCTTCCTCCTCTGGTGCCCGGCCTGCGACTGGAACCTCGTGCCCGGCGAGGACGCCGCTCCCGAGCCCACCCGGCGCGAGCGGGCCGCGCTCGCCCGCACCGACCGGCTCTACGAGGAGCAGGCCGCCGGGGGCGGCTCCCCCACCGCCCGCCGGGACTGGCTGTTGGCCTCCGCCGCTGCCGGGCTGATCCACCTCGTCACCGTCGGCACGTTCGTCCTGGCCCTGTGGCTGCTGATCGCCGGGACCGTCGTGCATCGCTGCGTCGGCGCGGTGGTGCTGGTGATCGCGGTGGCCCTGCGGCCCCGGCTCGGCCGGCTGCCGAAGGACGTGGGCGTGCTCGACCGCGCCGGGGCACCGGCCCTGTACGGGCTGGCCGACCGGGTGGCCGCCGAGAGCAGCCGGCCCACGCCGGCGTCCGGGCCCCGCTGCCGATCGACCGGCCGTGGCGGGACGCCGCTGTGTTCGCTCGCGGGGGCCGCCCGGCCGGGCGGCCCCCGCGAGCTGCCGGTCTCCCGCAATGACCGTGCGGTGGAGGTCGGTTAGGGCCGCCACGCCCCGGTGGGCCGGCGGGGTCGGCGCTCCGCCGCCGGCCCGCCTGTTCAGCCGGCCATCAGCTCGGCGGCGATCCGGGCGCGGTGCGGTGCCAACTCGGCGGCGATCGAGGCGCTTTCGGCGGCGGTGACGGTGACGGCGGCGTCCCCGTCGCCGGCGCGGGCGGCGGCCAGGGCGATCCGCAGGTGGGTCGGCGGGTGGGAGCCGTCCACGGCGGACCGGTCCCGGGCACTGAGCCGCAGCAGGCGCTCGCGCTCGACGGCGGGGACGGAGGCGAGGTGCTCGCGCACCCGCTCCCAGAGCAGGTCCGGCGCGGGCGCGTCCTCGGTCCGGCGGCTCCGGGCGCGGCCGACGCGGGGCCGTCCGCGCTCCTCGGCCCGGATCTGGTGGATCGCGGTGTCCACCGAGTCGGGCAGCAGCAGCGCCGCGAGCATGCCCCGGGCCGCCTCGCCGCCCGCCACCCGGGCGGCGAGGACGTCGGAGTGGTACTCGGCCTGCTGGCCGGCCCGGGAGGTGAGCCGGTCGAACAGCACCAGCCCCTGGTACAGCGCCCAGGCGACGCCGCGCAGCACCAGCCGGCCGAGCACCGCGCCGAACCGCACCAGCACGGAGACCTCGTCCCGGCCCACGACCGGCCCGTGGTGGCCCGGGCGGGCCATGTCGTACCAGGTCCAGAGCGCCGAGACGGCGCTGTACAGCCAGAACGAGCGCCGGCGGTCGCCGTTGACCCGGTGGCCGAACTCGTGGCCGAGCAGGGCTGTCCGCTCCCGGTCGTCGAGTACCTCCCAGAGCGGCAGGCCGAGCCGTAGCACCGACCGGCGGCGCAGCCCGACCAGCCCGTACGAGGCGTTGAACTCGTCGGTGACCTGGATGACGTCCACCGGGCGGGCGCCGACCCGGTGCCTCGCCCGGCGCCTCCACCGTGGTCCGCAGCGCCCGCGGCGGCCCGTCGTCGACCGCTTGGAGGAGCAGACCGTGCAGGCGTTCCCGCCCGCACGGCGCGCGTGTGCACGGGGGCTCCTTCGGCGCGGCGCCGGGGCCGTCACCCGGTGGCCGTGAGGACGTCGAGGAATCGCGCGTGGTCGACCGAGACCGAGATCCGTGTCCGGGTGCCGGACGCCGGGCGCGCGCCCCAGGCGCCGCGCTCGCGGTACACCTCGACCTCGCGGAACGCGCAGACGGATTCGTCCAGCGCCACGGCCGCCGCGAGCGGGTCGTGGAAGGCCTTGCCGGCGCCGCGCTTGGCCAGGTAGACCTCCATGCCCTGCCGCACGAGCGCCATCCCGGCGGTGAGCCGGCGCGCCGACAGGGCGGCGTGCATCGCGCCGTCGTAGACGACGCCGTGGCAGACGTTCTTCGAGACGAGCACCCGGTCACCGACGTGGGGCGATTCCAGCAGCTTCGAGGCGGCGTCCGGAGCCCCGTTGAAGTTGAACGTCGGGCAGGTCTCGCGTCCCGCGAACTTGGGGAGACGGTGTTCGGGCGGGACGACGGAGTCGCCGGCGAAGCCGCCCTGCGCGACCCAGCGGGCGATGCGCGTGTCCGGTTCCCGCGCCAGGAGCGCTCCGGGATTCTTCAGCGGCGCCCCCGTGAGCAGGGTCGCGTCCCCGCCGGCGAGGGCGTCCCGCAGCAGCTGCCATGCCTCGGCGTCGGGTTCGCGGGCCGGAACCCCGCCGAGCCACCGGCGGTGGAAGCCCGACACCGGATTCACGTCGGCGCCGGGCCGGTACGCGCCGACCGGCGCGCTCACCCCGAGCCGCCCGAGGAGGTGCTTGACGATGCCGACCTGCTCATCCGACCCGGGCATGACCGTCACGGCCACCAGGCGTGCCCACGGATGGGTCGCGAGCACGCACAGGGTGAAGACGTCGTCGGGGTCGCCGGTCTCCATGTCGAACACGATCGGGATCGCCATGCCCGCGACCGTACCGACCCGACGGAACGTCACCAACGGAAATACGGGCGGGACGGGCGCAGCGCGGCGTTCACCTCCCGGGCAGCCTCCGGCTGCTGCCCCTGGGTTCTTTGTTCCAGGCACCAGGGGTGTTCCTGGTGCCGGGTCCGGCAGCGCTCGAAAATCTGATGACCCGCAGCCGTTCCGTACGGAAGGATCGGCCCTGCGGCCGAGAGGCCGCCGGCCCGTGGCTCAGGCTGCCGGAACGCCGTCCACCGGACGGTGCTCGCCGGTTGCCTGACCTGTCCGGGCGCTGCGGGTGTAGCTCAACCGGCCAGAGCAGCCGTCTCCAAAACGGCAGGCTGGGGGTTCAAGTCCCTCCACCCGTGCTGCAGTTCCGGCTCCGAACCGGCCTTCCCGCCGCCGTCGTCCCCGTGACGTCCGCCGGGCGTGAGGTCTTCGGCCTCGCCGCCGCGGGCGTCCGTCTCGGGTGACCGCGTGCGGGTCAGTCCGGCAGCCAGTGCAGCTCGTGTGCCAGGGTCTTGGCGACGGCGCGGATGCGGCGGTGCAGCGGCGACTGCTCGCGTGGGAGGACCAGGTGGTACGTCAGGGTGGGCGCGCCTCGTAGCGGTCGCCAGGTGAGACCGGTTGGTTGGGTCGTGGCCGCGGCTTCTCCGGACGGGGCGAGGGTGGTCCCGTCGCGCAGGTCGCGCTGGGACATGTCGAAAGCGACCGCGGGCGTGTGGAATCGGGGGTGTGGGCGGCTGTCCCGGAACAGGGCGGACAGCTGATCGTGGATCACGGGGTTGGCCGCGCGGTCCGGGAGTCGCAGCGGGTACGCGGCCGCGTCGGCGATCTCGATCTCCTGGTGCCGGGCCAGCGGGTGGTGCTGCGCCAGCTGGACCCCGATGCGCGCACGCCGCAGCAGGAACCGGCGCACGCCGCGGCCCGGTTGTTCTCCGCGGGTGATCCCGGCGTCGATGCGGCCGTCGGCGACCGCCGGGGAGATCTCCGGTGTCGCCATCGGGACCGCGCCGACCTCGAGTCCGCTGGTGTCGCGCATCAGCCTGTCCACCAGGGCCGGTACCGTCTCGGCCCCGGTGCTGAGGCTGTATCCGATGCGCAGCGTGCCCAGGTGGCCGGCGGCCGCGTTCCGGGCGGTCTCCCATGCCCGGTCCAGCGCCGCCAGCGCGGAGGGCGCGGACTCCGCCAACGCCGCACCGGCCGCCGTCAATTCGACGCTCCGCGTGGTGCGGACCAGCAGGGCCGTACCGAGTTCCGCCTCCAACCGGCGGATCCGGGCGCTGAGTGCGGGCTGGGCGACGCCGATCCGCGCGGCCGCGCGGGTGAAGTTCAACTCCTGTGCCAGCAGCAGGAAGTACCGCAGGCTCACCGTGTCCGGCGCCACGTCCCCTCCGCCCGCCGATTGATAGCGATTCGTTCTGAGCCTATCCCGAACCGGTCTTTCCCCCGGTCGCATGTCAGGCCCTAGCCTGCGGATATGACGGTTCCACCGACCGCGGTACGGGTCGCCGGAACCGATCGATCCGAGTGTCGATCGCGGCGTCGGACGTGTCCGGCCGAACGCAGGAGGTTTCCGTGGCCAAGGGCTACTGGGTGAGTGTCTACCCCGCCGTTTCCGACCCCGAGATCCTGACCGCCTACAACGAGCTGGCCGGTCCGGCCGTCCGGGCCGGGGGCGGGCGCGTCCTGTCCCGTGGCGGTCGAGTCGTCGCCCACGAGGCCGGAATCACCCAACGCGTCGTTCTGGTCGAGTTCGACAGCCATGAACAGGCCGTCGCGGCCTACGAGAGCGAGGCGTACCGGAAGGCGCTGGTGGCCCTCCCCGACGGCTTCCAGCGCGACTTCCGCATCGTCGAAGGCGTCGACTGACCGGGGTCCCCGGCCACGCCACCGTCCCGCCCGTCCAGGTGCATTCGGCCCCGCCGTCCCAGGCCGGGACGTCGGCCGCGGTCGACTCGGGCCACGGGGCGGCGCCGGTGACGCCCAGGTCGGCGCGCATCGCCTCGCGGGTGGCCCGGATCAGGGGCCAGAGCGCCTGTTGCCCTCGGCGGCCGATCGCGGCGTCTCGCCGGGCCGGGGGCTCCCCTGTTCGATGCGCTTGACCTTCCCGTACACCCGGGTCAGTGCGTCGTTCAGTCTGTTGGCCGGACCGATGACGGTGTCGGGGGCGATCATCAGGGTCTCGGACCAGCGGTCCCGGTGGGCGTCCTTCGCCCGTTCCAGCGCCTGGACGTCCTCGTCCCCGGGCACGCGGTCCCGCATGACGTACAGGTGGCGGCTCGGAGAGGGCCCGGCCGGGCGCGGCGGGACGGCCCGGCGGGCCCTCGTCTCCGTGGCTTTCCGGTATTGGTCGTGGGCGTCCCGTCCTGGGCTGCCGCACCGGTTTGTGCCGGGTGGGGTGTCCCGGCCATGATGTGCCCCCCTCGCGAACAAAGGAACGAACGTGAACGTCCAGGTGGAGTACGACGCGGCACCTGAGGAGCTCGCCACCGCGGTGCGAGCCAACTTCCCCGCACCGGCAGTGCGCTGGGCCATCGCCGGCGCCTGGTTGCTGCTCGCGCTGCTCTGCCTCGCGGCGGACGGGGTCCTCTTCGCGATCGCCGCGCTCATCGCCTGCCTGCTCCAGGTCCAGAACATCACCGTGGTCGCCAAGAAGCTCGCGTCTCGTGCCGCCCAGCGCCAGGCCGGTCCCACCTCGGTCGCGATGACCGATCAGGAGGCCGTCATCCGCACGGCGTCCGGGGAGCTGAGGTTCCCGTGGACCTCGGTCACCCGGGCCACGGACACCCCCCTGGCCTGGTCGCTCCTGGTGAAGAGGCCGGGCGGAGCGCCCGTGGCCGCGACCGTCCTCAAGGCGGCCTTCACCGACGCCCAGGCCGCCGACGTCACGGCGGCGCTCACGCGGCTGACCAAGACCAAGGTCAAGGTACGCGGGTCGAATGCCCCCGGCGTCGCCCCCGCAGCCCCGGTCCGGTAGCAGGAGGGGCCCTTCCCTTCGGGCCGCACCCGGCGGCCCTTCGGCGGGCAGGGCTTCGCGCGCACGGCCCGGTCCGCCGATCCGGACGGTCAAGCGGCGCTTGCCCCGGCGGGATCCGTCAGCGTCCGGATCCCGCACGGGCGCTCGCCGTCGGAGCGCTGCGGGGCGCAGGCTTCTCCCGTGGCCGCCTCAACCCGGGCGCGGCCCCACCGGGAGGACGAACATGACGAGCACGCGCGGTCGCATCGCCGCCCTGCTGGGCGCCGTCGCGATGGTCGCCGGCGCCACCGTGGCCACCCCCGCGGTCGCGGCGCCCGCCGCACCGGGCCGGCACGACGGGATCTCCGGGCAGGCGCCCTGCCCGGAGGCGCCCGAGTTCATCTGCGGGACCCTCACCGTCCCGCTCGACCACGGCGGTGCCACGCCCGGCACCCTCGGCCTCGAGGTGGCCGTCACCGGCAACAGCAGGGCGCCCAAGGGCGACCTGCTGTTCCTCACCGGCGGCCCCGGCCAGCCCGGCGTCCCGGCGATCCGGCGGATCGCGGGCAAGCTGGCGCCCGTCCTCAAGGACTACCGCCTGGTCATGTTCGACCAGCGCGGCACCGGCCGGGGCGCGCTGCGGTGCCCGGGCCTCCAGGAGGACATGGGCTCCTCCGACCTCGCCGTGCCGCGCAAGCGGTCCATCGCCGACTGCGCGGCCGCCCTCGGCCCGAACGCCCGCTACTACAGCACCGCGGACACCGTCGCCGACATCGACCTGCTGCGCCGCGCCCTCGGCGCCCGCCGGCTGACCATCGACGGCGTCTCCTACGGCACCATCGTCGCCGAGCGGTACGCCCTCGCCCACCCGGCGCACGTGGCCCGGCTGGTGCTCGACTCGGTGGCCCCGCCGCAGGGCTTCGACCCCCTCGACCTGGCCGCGCTGCCCGCGACCGCCCGGATCCTGCGCGCCGCCTGCCAGGCCACCGGCTGCACCACCGACCCGGCCGCCGACCTCGCCGCCACCGTGCGGAAGTACGGCAACGGGGCGCAGATCCTGAGCGCGCTCACCGGCTACGAGTTCATCGACCCCGACTACGGCGCGGTCCCGGAGATCCTGCACGAGGCCGCCGCCGGGCGGCCCGCGAAACTCCTGGAGTTCTTCGACCTCGTCCACCGGGAGGTCGACAGCGCCTCGGCCGAGGAGCTCAGCCAGGGGCTGCACTCCGCCACCCTGTGCGCCGACTCGCGCTTCCCCTGGGGCACCACCGACACCCCCGTCGCGGGCCGCGCGGCGGCGCTGGAGCGCACCCGGCAGGCGCTGACCGCCGAGCAGACCTGGCCGTACGACGCGGCGACCGCGACCGGGCTCGGCAGCCTGCTGGTCTGCCTCGACTGGCCGCGCGAGCCGGTGCCGCCGACCCCGCCGGCGCACCGCGAGCTGCCCGACGTGCCGGTGCTGCTGCTCGGCGGTGACCGGGACCTGGGCACGCCGTACGAATGGCTGTACCAGACCGCCGAGCTGGCGCACGACCCGCGGATCGTGATCGTGCCCGGCGCGGCGCACTCGGTGCAGAACCGGGCGGCGAACCCGGCCGGACGGCAGGCGGTGTACGACTTCCTGCTGGAGTAGGGGGCCGTCGGCGGGCCGTTCCGTCCGGGGACGGCCCGCCGGCCCCGCCGCCGGCTCGGAACCCGCTGTCGGCGCGGCGTGGGAGAGTGCCGCCCATGGACGAGAGCATGCACGGGGCCGCCCTGACGGACCGGGTGATCGCCCGGGTCGAACAGGACGGCTGGCCCACGGCGGACGCGCCCGACATCACCGACCCGGTGCCGCTCGCGCCCGAGGCGATCGACCGCCTGCGGCTGCCCGGCGACCGGCCGCTGCCGCCGAGCCTGCGCCGGTGGCTCGCGTACGACAGCTCCTGGCTGAGCGCGATCGGCTGGTACGACGACGAGCGGGCGCCCGTCCTCGAGGGCCGGGCGCTCGGCGACACGGCCGAGTGGATGTACGGCTCCGACGGCGTCATGGTCGGCGCGTTCGCCGGTTTCGAGAAGCTGCTGCCCTCCCCGTGCCTTCCGCTGGTCGGCGGCAGCGACTCCCGCCGCCTGCTCTACCTGGGCCGGCCCGACTCCACCGGCGAGTACCCGGTGCTCGTCACCGACCTCGACGACCTCCCGTACGTCGCCGTGATGTACCCGGGCCTCGACGTCTACCTCGCCGACCTCGCCGAGGTGATCGACCTGGACTTCGACACCTACACGGACCTGATGGACCACCCCGAGTACGGCCCCCGGATGCGGGAGCACGCGGAGAACACCGCGCTGGGCCCCGACGGCCTCGAGTTCCAGGACCTCGACTGGGACGACGGAGCCTGAGTCTCCGGGCCCCGCGCGGGTGGTCGGTGTCAGGCCTCGCCGTTGCGCACGGCGGCGGTCAGGACGTGGCCGTCGACGCCCCAGCCGCCCACCACCGGCCGACCACGACGTGGCGTTCCGGCGGGACGACCGCGCCCAGGAGGTCACCGAACCGGCACTTTGACGCCCCGTCCGCCCCAGGGCGGCCCAGAGACCGTTCCGGCCCCGGCCAGGGCGCCGATCAGCGGACGGACCTGCGGTTTTCCGAGGGCCGCCGTCGGTTCGTGAACGGGTGCTCCACTAGGCTGGGCCGGTCGGCCGGGTGGCCGCTCATACCTGGGGGAGGGGTCGGGACGTGACCTTGCTGGAGAACGATCCGCGCGAGATCGGCGGGTACCTCCTGGAGGGCAGGCTCGGCGCGGGCGGGATGGGCGTGGTGTACCGGGCGCGGTCGGTGTCCGGGCGCCAGGTGGCGGTGAAGGTGATCCGACCCGAGCTGGCCGCGGACACTGAGTTCCGGGCCCGGTTCCGGCAGGAGGTCGCGGCCGCGCGCAAGGTCAGCGGGGCGTTCACCGCACCCGTGCTCGACGCGGACGCCGAAGCGCCGGCGCCCTGGCTGGTGACGCTCTTCATCGCCGGTCCCTCGCTGGGAGAACGGGTCTCCGGCCAGGGCCCGTTGACCCCGCCCGAGGTGCGCAGGCTGGCCGCCGGGCTGGCCGAGGCGCTGCGGGAGATCCACCGCGCCGGGCTGGTGCACCGCGACCTGAAGCCCGGCAACGTGCTGCTCGCCGAGGACGGCCCGCGCGTCATCGACTTCGGCATCGCCAAGGCGGCCGGCGAGACCCAGCTGACCAGCACCGGAGTGGCCGTCGGCACCCCGCCGTTCATGGCGCCCGAGCAGTTCCGCAGCGGTACCGCGACGGCGGCCACGGACGTGTTCGCGCTGGGCTCGGTGCTCGCCTTCGCGGCCACCGGGCGCGGGCCGTTCGGCGCGGACTCCTCGCACGCGGTGGGGTTCCGGGTGGTGTACGAGGAGCCGGACCTGACCGGGCTCGCGGCGGAGCTGCGGCCGCTGGTCGTCGCCTGCCTGACCAAGGACCCGGAGCAACGGCCCACGGTGGAGCAGCTGTTGGGGCTCGCCTCGCAGGGTGAGCGGGATCGGACGGTTCGGTTTCGGACGGGGCCGGTGGCGCCGACGCCGACGGCCCCGGCGGCTCTGCTCGCGGCGGCGGCTCCCGCGCCCACGGCACCCGCGGCGCCGGCCGCGGCCACTGCGCCCGCCGTGGCGCCGACGGGCCCTGTCCCGCCGGCCGTCCCCTCGTACCTGGCGGCCCCCTCCACCCGCCCGTCCCTCGCCGACGCCGGCGCGCGCCCGCGCAGGCGCAAGGGCGTGCTGATCGGCTCGGCGCTGTCCACGGTGGTCGTCGTCGCCACGGCGGGCACCCTGGGCTTCCTCGCCTGGCGGGACCACGGCCCGGACGAGCCGCTGGCCCACGGCCCGAACCCCGGCCCCTCCTCCTCGGTGCCGGCGACGGCCGGCGCCGCCTGCGGCCCCGACGGCAAGCAGGCGGTCGGCTCGGACGGGCTGCAGGTGGCCCTCCTCAAGCAGTGGCAGGCGGATTACGCCAAGGAGTGCCCGGGCGCCGGGATCACCGTCAACGGCCCCGCGAGCGGCACCGTGATGGACCAGTACGCGACCTTCAAGTCCGACGGCGTCACCCTGGACGCCCCGATGACGGCCGATCAGCGGGCCGTCGTCGGCCGCCACTGCCCCACCGGCTACGCCTCCCAGATCCCGGTCACCGTGCTGCCGATCGCCGTGGTCTACAACGCGCCCGGGGTGAAGGGGCTGGAGTTCGACGCCCCGACGCTCGCCAGGATCTTCACCGGCAAGATCACCAAGTGGAACGACCCGGCGATCAAGGCGCTCAACCCGGTCTGGAAGCTGCCGGACGCGCCGATCGACGTGCGGATCCCGAGCAACGAGTCGGCGTCCACCGCCATCTTCACCCAGTACCTCGCCAAGGCGGCGCCCGCCGACTTCCCGTACCAGCCGGGCCGGGCGTGGCCCGACAAGTCGCGGCCCGCGTCCGGCACGAACGCCTCCGACCTCCCCGCCTACGTCGCCGGGGGCCAGTGGTCGATGTCCTTCGTGCCGCTCCCGGACACCGGCACCCTCGAGAAGGCCAAGGTGAGGTCCGGCGGCTCCCAGGCGGTGGAACTCACCCCCCGCGCCGCCGGCTTGATGGCCGCCGGGGGCTCGGTGCAGGGCACCGGCACCAACCTGACGGTCACGATCGACTACGCGAGACCGGTTTCGGGCAGCTACCCCATCGTCGACGTCGGCTACATCGGCTTCTGCGACCACGGCGGCGCCGACCGCGCCTTCGCCGGCACCGCCGTCCTGACGAACTTCCTGGCCCACGGGCTGAGCGCGCCGGGCCAGGCGGCCGGCGAGAACCTCATGTACGGCCCGCTGCCGGACGCCCTGGCCAAGCGCGTGCTGGACTCCCTGGCCCCCCTGCGGGTGAAGCCCGGCAGCCTGCAGGGCTGAGGGCGGGCCCGTCCGGGCTCGGCGCCAACGGCCGGCCCGCACCCTGAGGCGGTGAATGCCGAAGGCTCCCCCGGCCGTGGCCGGGGGAGCCTTCGGCGGCTCTCACTAGTGCCCCTGGTTCTGCCGCTCCCCCACCGGGTGCACCGGCGTGGCGGTGTCGGCGGCCTCACCGGCGTCGTGCGGAGCGGACACGGGCGCGGTGGGCCGGGCAGTGTGCGACGGCGTTGCGAGACCGAACGCGGCACTCGCCACGACGGCGCTCGTGATGGCCGTCTTCGCGAGCCCCCCGCCGAAATCCGGCATGGGATACCTCCCCCGTTCACTTCCCGCCCCACTGACGGGAGTTGACACGGGCAGCAAACCACCGCCCAGAGGCGGGGGCAATCCTTCGGGCGGCTGCCGCGCACGCCCGCGGGTCCGTGCCGGCTGTCAGGCGGGAGCCTGGGCCTGCGGCGCGCCGTCGTGCGGTGCCCCGGCGGAGGCGGGCGTGGTGGCGGGCGTGGGGGCGGGCGTCGTGGCCGCGGCCGGGGGCGACACCAGGGCCTGGACCCGGACCTCCTGGGCGGCGCGTGCCGCGAGCGGGTTGACCTCGGTGCGACGCGTCCGCTGCATGGCGGTCAGCCTGGTGACCACCGTGATCGCCGCCACCGCCGCCACCACGCGCAGCGCCGATGCGGCGGTCTCGACCCGGAGGGGGGTGCGCAGGGTCTCCAGGCTGTCGAGGACCGTCGGGTCGACGTGGTGCATCGTGGCGGCGGCGATCCGGCCGAGGACGATCGAGCCGATCCAGGTGGACCACCACAGGGCGAGGATCTTCTCCGACGGTGTGCTGCGCCGGCCCTCGGCGTCCAGCGGCGCGCTCGCGCGCCAGCAGTCCACCATCAGCTGCCACGGGAACCAGAGGGCGACGGGGGTGAACCAGGCCCCGATGGTCCAGCCGCGTCCGTGGCGGTGCCCCTTCGGGAGCAGCAGGTCGGCGTTCTCGCGGATCCGGTGGAACCAGACGATGAACACCACGGCCGTGGCCAGTGCCAGCGGGAGGAAGATCCCGTTCACGCCGCGCGCCATGGACCGCACGGCGTCGAAGTCCTCGGGGCCGACGTCGCCCGTGCCGTCCCGCAGCCCGCCCAGGAGCACGTCCGCCCAGACGTCGTCCGCGACGACCACCGCCGCCAGGACGGCGTTCAGTCCCAGCAGGACGTGGACCGCCGCGGCCAGGCCGTTCGCCGGACGGAGCGCCGCCGCCCACCCCGGGGCCGCCTCCGAGCAGCCGAAGCAGCGGCCGCTGTCCGTCCCCGCAGGGCGTGCCCCGCACGCCACGCACACCATCAGATCGTCCCCTCCCGGACATCGCCGCACGCGGTCGCACACGTCGGCACACCACCACCCCGACCCGGGGCGGGCCCGCCGACCCTAGGGGATCCACGACACCGGCTGCCAGTGAGAACGCCCAGCTCAGCGGCGGTATCGTCAGATGTCCGACAGATCTGGTCATCGGGGTGGGGTCGCCCTGGGCGGCTCGGGTGGGGGGCGCGAGCGGGCCGAAGGTGAGTACGCGTACTCATGTGGCGACCGGACGGCCTGATGGAGGATCACTGCGGGCCGCACGACGCGGCCGGCCGGGCTCCGTCACCGCCCGGTGGCCAGCCAGACGGTCACCGCCGCGGTGGCGGTGAGCCCGAGGTTGAGGGCGATCCGGCGGTCCTCGCCGGTCAGGTGGACGGCGATCGCGCCGGCCTGGAGGAGGACGAAGCCGGTGGCCGCGGCCGAGGCCAGTGGGGGCGCGGTGCCGGTCAGCGGCGGCAGGACCAGGCCGGCCGCACCCAGCAGTTCGACCGTGCCCAGGGCCCGGACGGCGGGCAGGGGCAGGCGGTCGACCCAGGCCATCATCGGACGGAGCCGGTCGCGGCTGCGGGTCAGCTTCAGGGTGCCGGCGTAGAGGTAGAAGAGGGCGAGCGGTCCCGCGACGATCCAGTAGGCGAGGTTCATGGTTCCCGTTCATGGGCCGGCGGGTCACGGGGACCCGTCGGCTGCTTCAGGCGAGGTCGGTGGCGGGCGACGGGGCGGAGCCGGTGGCGGGCTCGGTCGCGTAGCGGCTCATCGCGTCGGTGTCGGCCCGGGGCGTCAGGGGGCGGCCGCCGGCGAGCGCCTCCTGGAGGTCCCGGAAGTACTGGACGTACAGGTCGGGGGTGAAGGTGCTGAGCATGACGGCCGGTCGGTCGGTGGGGTTGGCGAAGGTGTGCGGGGTGCCGGGCGGGACCATCACGAGCGTGCCCGCGGGGGCGTCGTGGTCCTCGTCCCCGACGGTGAACCTGACGGTGCCGGAGAGGATGTAGAAACCCTCGTCGTGCCGGGCGTGGCGGTGCTGCGGCGGGCCCTCGGTGTGCGGGGCGAGGACGGATTCGGCGATCGCGAGGCGGTGCCCGGTGTGGCTGCCGTCCTCCAGGACGCGCATCCGCGTGGTGCCCAGGACGATCGTCTCGCCCTCGCCGGGACGCACCACCGAGACGGCGGGGCCGGTCTGCGGCGCGGCGGCCGCTGCTTCTTCGGTCATGGTCCCCAGTGCATCGCCGGGGGTCCGCCGGTGTCCAAGACCCGTCCCGCGGCGCCGATACCCCCTGGGTATCGTTGCAGCGTGGAGCTACGGACCCTGCGCTATTTCGTGGCCGTCGCCGAGGAACTCCACTTCGGCCGCGCCGCCACCCGACTGCACATCAGCCAGCCGCCGCTGAGCCGGGCGATCAAGCAGTTGGAGGCCGATGTCGGGGCCCTGCTGTTCGCCCGCTCCCCCGCCGGCGTCACGCTCACCGCGGCGGGCGCGGTGCTGCTCGACGAGGCGCGGGCCCTGCTCGAGCGTGCCGAGCGCGTCCGGGTGCGCGTGAGCGCGGCGGCCGGCGCCGCGACCCTCACCGTCGGCATCCTGGGCGACGGCACCGACCCGGGGGTGTCCAGGCTGGCCGCCGCCTACCGCCGGGCCCACCCCGGCATCGACGTCCGCATCCGCGACACCGATCTGACCGACCCGACCTGCGGGCTGCGCGCCGGACTGGTCGACGTCGCCCTGACCCGGGCGCCGTTCGACGGGACCGCCCTGACGGTGCGTACGCTGCGCAGCGACCCGGTCGGCGTGGTCCTGCGCGCCGACGACCCGCTGGCCGGCCGCGACCGGCTGCGCCTGGCCGAACTGGACGACCGCCGCTGGTTCCAGTTCCCGCAGGGCACCGACCCCCTCTGGCAGTCCTACTGGAACGGCGGCACGCCGCGCGAGGGCCCGGTGGTGCGCGCCGTCCAGGAGTGCCTGCACGCCGTGCTGTGGAACGGCACGGTCGGCCTGGCCCCCCTCGGACACGACCTGCCCGCGGAGCTGGCGGTGGTACCGCTGGCCGACATGGCGCCGAGCCGGGTGGTGGCGGCGTGGAACGAAGGCGACACCAACCCGCTGATCCGGTCCTTCGTCGAGATCGCGACCGCCGCCTACCGGCCCTGAGGACCTGAAGCCCTGGAGGTCCGAGGACCTGGCGGCCCGAGGACCTGGAGGCATGAGGACCCGGAGGCCTGGGGACCGGCTCAGCGGCGGCTTCCGCGCAGGGTGTAGGCGACGGCGCCCACCGCGGTGAGAACGGTGGCGGCCGTCACCGAGGTGGCGGTGGCGGGGTCCTGGACCATCCAGGTCAGCGCCTGTCCGCCGACGGACTTCCGGGGGCCCGTCGCCAGCACGAGCAGGGCCCAGCCGGTGGCGGGGACCCAGGCCGCGGGGGCGCCGAGGAGGACCGCGGCGAGGGCGGTCAGGGCGGTGAGCGCCGGGACGGCCTGGAGGAGGCCGCCGGCGAACACGGTGTGGTCCCGCTGGCCGGCGGTCAGGTGGGCGGCGGTGAGCAGGCCGAGGAGGAGCCCGCCGAGCAGGGTCAGGTGCAGGGCGCGGATCAGCCGCCAGGGGGCGGGCGTGCCGCGTTCCAGTTCCTCGTCCGGGCCGGCGAGCGTACGGGCGGTGGCGGCGGCGCCCAGGACGGCGGCGGTCAGGCCGACCGTACGGGCCACCATCGGATCGTGGGTCAGATGGCCGGCCCAGGTGAGGCCGGCCGCGGCCAGGAAGACCAGGACGGTCGCCGGGACCGCCCGGCTGCGCAGGTGCAGCACGATGCCGCGCAGCCCCGGGTTCATCGGGCCGCTCCCTGGCCCAGGACGGCGGCCGTCGGGTCCTCGCAGGCCAGTCCGGCCCGCCGGGCGTCCCCGATCCGCCGGCGGCGCTCCTGCGCGGGCAGCGCGCGCAGGGTGTCGTACGCGGCGCGGGCCTCGGGGCGCAGCCGGTCGGCGGGGGTGTCCAGGAGCAGCGCGGTGATCGCGTCGGCGGCGTCGCGGGCGCGGATGCGTTCCGGCTGTCCGGGCAGGCAGTCGATGTCGACGACGGCGCGCTGGGCCAGGAGGGCGAGGAGCACGTTCGGCTCCCACCGGACGGCGCCCGCCTGGGTGCGGTACGGGAGCCGGACCAGGACCGTGCCGGGGTCCGCGGCGTCGCCGGGCGGCGTGCCGTCGTCGAGCATCCAGCTCTCCGGGGCCTCCTGCACCCGCGTGGGGCCGCCGGGCACGTCGGCGTAGGCGTCGAGCACCCTGCGGGCCGGCGCCAGGAGTCCGGGCAGGGCCTTGCTGTGCACGGTGGTGACGCAGACCCGGTGGTCCTCGGGTGCGCACACCGGGGCGGCGGCGCGTGGGTCGGGGACGATCGCTCCCGAGGGCGCCAGCAGCGTTCCCAGGGCCAGTCCGGCCACGGCCGGGGTCAGGGCGAGCGCCCGGGCGCGGGCGGTGGCCGCGACGGCCAGCAGTGCGCCGGTGACGCCGAGCGCGGCGAACCAGATGCCCTGGGCGGCGGACAGGGCCGGCAGCACCCGGTGGAAGTCGTCCGTCAGCGGCAGCATCGGCAGCACGGTGTCCACCAGCCGGTCGGCCGGTCGGCCCTCCCGCATCTGGCTGACCGTCAGGACCAGGAACAGCAGCACCGCGCCCAGCGGCGCCGCGACCGGCGCCGACACCGCCCGTCCGATGCCCAGCCCGAGCAGGGTGACGGCGATGGCGGCGAGCAGTCCCACCGCGAGGCCCAGCGGCCACCGGCCGTCGCTGTAGGTCGCGTGCCCGGAGACGATGGCCGCGGCCCACCCGACCACCGCCGCCACGGCGAGCACCACCGCGCCGGCGATCACCAGGACGGCGGGCAGCAGCCGGATCGGGCGCGGCCTCGGCGTGGCGGCGAACAGCTCGCCGACGCGGCTGCGCCGTTCCCGTCCGCCGTGCCAGATCGCGGCGGCCATCGCCACCGGCAGTCCGGTCCAGGCGGTCCCCCGCATCGAGTGGAGCAGGGACGCCCAGCTGGACGCCCACTCCTGGACGTCCATCCAGAGGAAGACCCGGGTCAGGACGGCCAGGAGCAGGAACAGGGGCAGGGCGATCGAGCGCTTGGCCTCCAGGCGCACCATGCGGAACATCGCGGTCTCCAGGGGTCGGGGGGATCGGGGTGTGGGGACGAGCAGGTGTGGGCGGGGTGGTCAGTGCCGGGAGGCCGTCGAGGGCCGCCTACGCTCCGGCGCCCGTCCTCCGCTCGCGGTGGCGGCGCAGGAGGGCGGAGTAGCCGCGTTCGATGTCGCTGTCGCCCGGGTCCGCGTCGGTGCCCGCGGTACGGAGCCGGTCGACGTGGCCGGTGAAGACCGTGCGGCCCTCGTCCATCAGCACGACGCCGGCGCAGGCGGCGCCGACGTCCTCGACCAGGTGGGTGGAGACCAGGACGCAGGACCGTTCGCCGAGGTCGCGCAGCAGCGCGCGGAACTCCATGCGCTGGGCGGGGTCCAGGCCGACCGTGGGCTCGTCGAGCAGCAGGATGTCGGGGTCGTTGACGATGGCCTGGGCGATGCCGGCCCGGCGCAGCATGCCGCCGGAGAGCGAGCCCATCCGGTCGTCGGCGCGTCCGGTCAGGTCGACCCGGTCGATGGCGTGCTGCACCGCGTCGGCCGTCCTGCGGCGGGGCACCTCCTTGAGCCAGGCCATGTACTCGACGAACTCGCGGACGGTGAAGCGGCGGTAGTGCCCGAACTCCTGTGGGAGGTAGCCGAGCCGGCGGCGCAGTTCGCGCAGGTCGACGCGGCTGCGGCGGGCGCTGCCGAGGAGTTCCAGCTCGCCGCTGTGCGGGGTCAGGACGGTGGCGAGCGTGCGGATCAGGGTGGTCTTGCCCGCGCCGTTGGGGCCGAGCAGGCCGTGGACGCCGGTGCCCAGGTCCAGTTCGATCCCGTCGACCGCCACGCGGCGGCCCCGCCGTACGGTCAGCGCGCGGGCCCGGATGTGGTGGGCGTAGCGCGTGGGTGCGATCTCGCTCTCGGTGACGGTCCTGGGCATGGGCGGGTCTCCTCGTGGCGTGGCGGGGGGCGCGGGGTGGTTGACGGGCGGGGTGGTTGACGGGCGGTGCGGGGGGCGGGGCGGTGGTCAGCGGTGCCGGGCGCGGGCCTCGCGCGGGTGCAGGTAGGCGTTGCGGCGCAGGACGACGGCGGCGCCCAGGAGCGCGGCCGCGGCCGCCCACCCCGGAGCGGCGGCCTCGTGCAGGAAGGACGGAACGGTCCCGGCGCCCACGGCGGGGAGGACCACGAACGCGGCCCATCCGGCGCTCAGCGCGGTGGCGGCGCGCCGGACGCCCACCGCGCTGCCCAGCGCCAGGCTCGCGCAGGTCAGGGCGAGGGCCGGCAGCAGGACCAGCGCGGGGGCGGTGCCGGTGATCAGGCCGCCGGCCGCCAGGGCCGGGATCACGAGGGTCAGCACGGCCGCGGTCCGCCGCAGGAGCAGACCGAGCCCGGCCCTCGGGGTCGTGGCGATCAGTTCGTGGACGGGGTCGGCGTGCGGACCCCAGCTCAGGGCCACGCCCAGCGGCGGCATCGCCGGGGCCAGCAGCAGGAGGGCCGGGACGCCGTGCGCGACGGCCGAGGACAGGACGAGGGCGCCGAGCACGACGAGGACGACCGCCGCGGCCCACGGTCCGAGCGCCGGGGCCGCCCACCGGGCCAGTGCGCCCCGGGTCCGTCGCCACCGCCGCCGGCGCACCGGCGGCAGCGTCGCCGACAGGCGCTCGCGCACCTGTTCCATCAGCGCGGTGTCGGCCGGGCGGTGGGCGAGGGACTCCTCCCGCAGGGCGGCCTGACAGGAGGCGCACCGTTCCAGGTGCGCCTCCAGTGCCCACAGCGCTCCTGCGCCCGTACCGCCCCCGGCGCCCACCCCGCCGCCGGCACTCGGACCGCCCCCGGCACTCGGACCGGCGCCGGGGTCCAGCAGGTAGCTCACCAGCAGCTCGCGGGGGACGTGCGCAGTCATGACATGGCCTTTCGCAGGTCGAGGCGGGCACGGCGGGCACGCGTCTTGACGGTGCCCTCGGGAATCCGCAGCAGCTGGGAGGTCTCACGGACCGTCAGCCCGTCGAGCACCATCGCCGTCAGGACCTGGTGCAGTTCGGGGGCCAGCCGGTCCAGGGCCGCTCCCAGGTCGCCGCCGATCGCCGCGTCCAGCACCTCGTGCTCGGCCGACGGCGCCAGGCCCGGGGCGGCGGACGCCGGCGGGAGGGCGCTGTGCCGGCTGCGCGTCCGGAAGGCGTCCACCAGCCGGCGGGCGGCGATCGTCCACAGCCAGCCGCCGGCCTCCTCGCCGCGCATGCTGTCGGCGAAGGAGCCGGCGGCCCGCCACACGGCCAGGTAGGTCTCCTGCAGGACCTCGGCGACGATCTCGTCGTCCGCGCACCGCCGCCGCAGCCGCGCGGTCAGCCACGGGGCGCTGCGCCGGTACAACTCGTCGAAGGCCGCGGTGTCCCCGCGGGAGATCCGCCGGACCAGCTGTGCCTCGGTCAACGAGGCGGGTGAACGTCTCACGCCCTGGTCTGACGGAGCGCGAGGGGCCCCGGTTTTCCCGGGTGATGTGATCTGCGCCGCATTCGGTCGCATGCGGCGGGGCGGGTGGGGCGAGGCGGGTCGGACCGGGAGGTCCGGTGTCGGACGGCGGGGTGTCCGCCGGGTCAGCCGGTGACGGCGGCACAGGTGCGATGCCGCGGCCTCGCCGATCACGACCGGGATCGCCGCGCCCCGGTAGGGGCGCCCACCGTCGGCGAGCTCGCCGCGCCGAGGCCGTCGCAGCCCCGCGAGCGGGTGCCCCGCCGGCCCTCGGCCACGGGGCTGCGGCTCACCCCGAAGCGCCCGGACGAGCGGCAGCACGGTCTCCGCGTGCCCCGGGTACGTCACGGCGTCGTGGTGGTTGATCCCGCGGTTGCGGACCTTCCGGGTCGCCGCCGGCAGGCCGTAGGGGTCGTTGACGATCTTCTCCGGCTGGAGCGCGGTGGCGGTGTGTCCACGCCTCGGTCGGAGCGGACGGAGGACTTGATCACGACGGGTGGTCAGGGCCAGGATCTCCCCCGGTTGGATCACAACGGGGGGAGCCGTGATGTCCGAGGACCGGTCGGTCGGTCGTGGGTTGAGACAGCGACACATCGCCATGATCGCGCTGGGCGGGGCGATCGGAGCCGGGCTGTTCGTCGGCTCCGGCGTCGGGATCGCCGCGGCGGGGCCGGGGATCGTGGTGTCGTACGTGGTGGCCGGGGTGCTCACGGTGCTGGTCATGCGGATGCTCGGCGAGATGTCCGCCGCCCGCCCCGGCTCCGGGTCGTTCTCCGCGCACGCCACCCGGGCCTGGGGGCCGTGGGCCGGGCTGCTGTCCGGCTGGATGTACTGGGCGCTGCTGGTGGTGAGCGTGGCCGCGGAGGCGATCGGGGCCTCCCGGATCGTGGCGGGATGGCTGCCGCAGGTACCGGCCTGGGTGTGGGTGGCGGTGTTCATGGCGGTGTTCACCGGGACGAACCTGGCGGGCGTGCGGCACTTCGGCGAGCTGGAGTTCTGGTTCGCCGGGGTGAAGGCCGCCGCGATCTGCGCGTTCATCCTGCTCGGCGCCGCCGTCGTGCTCACCGGCCGCACGCCGGCGGTGGAGAACCTGACCGCGCACGGCGGCCTGCTGCCGCACGGCTGGCACGGGGTCGCGGTGGGCACGGTCGCGGCGGTCTTCGCGTACGGCGGGCTGGAGACGGTGACCCTCGCCGCCGCCGAGTGCGAGGACCCGGTGGCCGCGGTGCGCCGGGCGGTGCGCACGGTGCTGTGGCGGGTGGCGCTGTTCTACATCGGCTCGATGGCGGTGATCGTCGCCGTGGTGCCGTGGGACGATCCGGCGGTCGCCGGCGGCCCGTACGCGGCGGCGATCGGCCGGATCGGGGTGCCGGGCGCGGCGCAGCTGATGAACGCCGTCGTGCTGGTGGCCCTGCTGTCGGCGATGAACGCCAACATCTACGGCTCCTCGCGGATGCTGCACGCCCTCGCCGCCCGCGGTGACGCCCCGCGCCTGCTGACCCGGGGTGGCCGGGGCGGGCAGGGCGCTGTCGGCACCGTCGGCACCGGCCGCGCCGTGCTCGCCTCGGCGGCGTTCGGCTTCGCCTCGGTGGTGCTCAGCCTGCTGTGGCCGCGGACCGTCTTCCCGTTCCTGCTGAACTCGATCGGGACGGCGATCCTGGTCGTCTGGATCCTGATCGCCGCCTCCCACCTGCGGCTGCACGGCCGGCGGCGGAACGCGGACGGGCCGGAGCAGGAGCACGGGCCGGAGCAGGAGCGCGGGCTGCGGCGGGCGGCCCCGATGCGGGGCTTCCCGTACCTGGGTTACCTCGCGCTGGCGGCGATGGCCGGGGTGCTGGTGTTCATGCTGGTGGACCCGGGCAGCCGCAGCCAGGTGCTCTGCACCGGCGCGTGGACGGCGGTGCTGCTGCTGGTGGCCGGGCTGCGGCGGCGCCGTCGCGGGCCGGACGCCGATCCGGCCGCGGTACCGATGGCTGTGGCGGTGGCGGCCGTGACGGCGGCCCCGGACGCCGGGCCCGCCGTCGCCGGGGTCACCGCCGCCGTGGTCAATGCTCCCGCGCGTACCGTGCCAGGAACAGGTCGACCCCGGAGCTGATCATCCGGTGCAGCCCGGCCTCGTCCAGTTCGGCGTCCGGGCTGAAGGTGCGCACCAGCTGCGGCACGCCCACCGTGCAGGCGACCAGCTGCTGCACGGCCAGCGCCGGGTCCTCCACGGCGAGCACGCCGCGGCGGTCCAGCTCGGCGAAGGCCTCGATCAGCGGGCCGTTGTTCATGTCGTAGCTGACCCGGTACCAGAGCTGGCCCAGCTGGGGGAAGCGGTCGATCTCGCCGATCACCAGGCGGCGCAGCGACATGATGTCGGGGCGCAGCAGGATGCGGGTCCAGTCGAGGGTGAGGGTGATCAGCGCGGAGCGCAGGTCCTCGGCCTCGGCGATGGTGGAGTTCCACGGCTTGAGGTCCTCGTAGGTGGTGGGCAGGATGCCGCCGATCACCGCGAGGAAGAGCCGTTCCTTGCTCCCGAAGTGCTTGTAGATGGTCGCCTTGGAGACGCCGGAGCGGGTGGTGATGGCGTCCATGGAGGCGGCCGAGTAGCCCTCCTTGAGGAACTCGGCGAGTGCGGCGTCGATGATCGCCTGCCGGCGCCGCTGGGCGGCGTCGGTGGGCCCCGGGATGATCGGGATGCCGAACTCGTCGGTCGGCTGGGGGCTTTCGGCGGCCATCGGGGGTTCTCCTCGGGTGCTCGGGGGCTCGGTACTCGGGGTGCTCGGTGCTCGGTGCCGGGTGCTCGGGGGAGGCAGTACTGGTCAGTATAGGAAACTGAACGGTACGGTCGGTACGCCTGGCGGCGAGCCCGGTCAGTGCACCAGCGACGCCGCCAGCTGCGGGCCGAGCGCCGCGCCGAGCAGGAACACGAGGTTGAACAGCCCGATCGCCTCCGGCCGCCGCTGCGGCGCCACGGCCTCGGCTGCGGCGCCGGTCAGGACGCCCTGGCCGCCCGCGTTGACGCAGGCGCCGGCCCCGGCGCCCAGCAGCACCAGCGGCGCCCAGGGGCCGAGCGCGGCGAGCGCGAGGGCGGCGAAGGAGACGCCGAGCAGCAGGCCGGTGGTGCGCCGCAGGCCCAGCCGGGGCGCGGCGCGCACCAGTGACCAGGAGAGCAGCGCGCCGGTCAGGGTGGCGAGCGAGCCGACGGCGCCGGTCTGGACGGCGCTCCAGCCGGTCAGCCCGGCGACCCGCCGCGGGGCGCCGTAGACCAGGCCGAAGTTGACGGTCGCCAGGGTCAGCATCACCGCCGCGACGGCCCGGAAGCGGGGCACCGCCAGGGCGTCCAGGCCGAGGAACGAGCGGCGCGCCGGCTTCGCACCCGCGCCCCGCGCCGGCGCCGGTTCGGAGCCGCCGCCCGGGCCCGCGGCCGGTCCGGCGCACCCGCGCAGGGCGGCCGGCAGCACCGCCAGGGTCAGCACCGGCAGCACCAGGCAGGCCCGCCAGTCCAGCGCGGCCGCCACCGCCGCGCCGATGAACAGTCCGGCGGTGCCGCCCGCCGCGCTGCCGATCGCCACGACCCCCGAGGCGCGTCCGTCGGGTTGGCGCGCGGCCAGTTGGAAGGCGGCCACGTTGAATCCGGCCGCGCCGACCGCCAGCAGGACGCGCCCCGCGACCAGCGGGCCGAGGACCGCCCCGGCGGCGAGTGTGACCAGGACGCCGAGCAGCAGCGCCCCCGCGGAGGCGATCAGCAGCGCCCGGGGGCCGCGCCGCCCGGCGGTGCCGGTGAGCAGCGGGGTGCCGAGCATCATGCCGAGCCCGTAGCCGCTCATCAGCCAGGCCGCGGAGTCGGGGCCGGTGTGCAGCTCCCGCGCGATGGCGGGCAGGACGAGGCTGGGACTGGAGAGTCCGGCCGCGCCCGGGGCGGCGACCGCCGCGAGCAGGAGGCCGGTCCGGAGCGACCCCCGTGCGCCCCGGCCGGTGCCTGCTGTCGGCGCTTGCACCCGGGGCGCGGCCGCCCGTGCCGCCGTGTTCAGCGCTCCCGGACTCATTTCGGGATGCTCCCGAACTTTCCGTTCGCGAAGTCGAGTTGGGCCTGCCGCAGCTCGGCCTCGGTGTTCATCACGAACGGGCCGCCGCGGGCCACCGGCTCGCCGATCGGCTCGCCGGCCAGGACCAGCACCTCGGCCGGACCGTCCGGCGCGGCGACGGCGATCCGCTCCCCGTCGTGCGCCAGCACCGCGAGCTGGCCGTCCGCCAGCGACGCGTCGGGCAGTTCGACGGCGCCGGAGAGGACGTAGACGGCGGCGTTGTGACCGACCGGCACGGTGAATTCGGTCCGTCCGCCGGCGGCCAGCACGGCGTGCGCGAGCAGGATCGGCAGGTGCGTCTCGAAGGGACCGGCCACGCCGTGGCTGCGGCCCGCGATGACCTTGACCCGGCTGCCGTCCTCGGTGGGCACCACCGGAATGGTGTCGGGCCCCTGGTTCTGGCTGCGGGCCGGGAGGTCCTTCAGCCGGGCGGGCAGGTTCACCCAGATCTGGAGGAGGTGCTGGCGGCCGCCGTGGGCGAGCAGTTCCGCGGTCGGCTCGTTGGAGTGGACGATGCCGGCGCCGGCGGTGAGCCACTCGACCTCCCCGGCCACGCTGGTGCCGCGCCGGCCGGTGGAGTCGGCCCAGTCCATCGCGCCCTCGATGAGGTAGGAGACCGCCTCGAATCCCCGGTGCGGGTGGGAGGGGGCGCCCTTGGCCTCGCCGGGGGCGAGCAGCAGCGGACCCGTCTGGTCGACCATCAGGAACGGGTCGAGCATCGGGAGTTCGGCCACCGGGAACGGGCGGCGGACGGGGAAGCCGGCGCCCTCGAAGGTGTGCACGGGATCGATGACGGTGGTGGTCGAGCGGAGGGGGGCGGCCTGGGCCGCGGCGAGCTGAGTCGTCGTCATGCCGAAAACTGAACTACACGACTCAGTTCAGAGTCAAGACTGAACCGTCTGGTTGACGCATTGAACTGAACCGTTTAGATTTTCGGCGTCGGAACGACCGGCCGGCGCTTCGCCCGCGCCCCGCCCCCATGGGGCCCGCACCGGACCCGCCGACCCCGGTCAGCCGGAACCCGCACCCACCACCGCAAGGAGCACCGACATGAGCGCGTCCAAGGTCTTCGCCATCTCCGGCTCGCTGCGCGCCGAGTCGCACAACACCGCGCTCCTGCGCGCCGCCCGGACGTTCAACCCGGCCGGCATGGAGATCGAGATCTACGACGGCCTGCGCGACATCCCGCCCTACGACTACGACCTGGACCACCCGGGCGTGCGGCCGGCCGTCGTCGAGGAACTGCGCCGCAAGGTGTCCGAGGCGGACGGCCTGCTGATCGCCACCCCCGAGTTCAACTACTCGATCCCCGGCGTGCTGAAGAACGCCCTGGACTGGCTGAGCACCGACTGGAGCAAGACCGAGGGCCTGCCGCTGCACCGCAAGCCCACCGCGATCATGGGCGCCGCGCCCACCAACTTCGGCTCCGTCCGTGCCCAGCTGGCGCTGCGCCAGGTCTTCGTCTGGACCGACAGCGACGTGGTGGTCAAGCCCGAGCTGGTCGCCTTCCGCTCGCACGAGCGCTTCGACGACGAGGGCGACCTGATCGACGAGGGCACCATCGGCATCCTCAAGGACCTGCTCACGGCCCTCCAGGGCAAGATCGACGCCGCCCGCTCCTGACCCGTCCGCCCCCGACGGCCGGCAGCCCTCCCCCGCACGGCCCCGGCCCGCACCGGACCCGTGCGACTCCCCCATGCGGCACGAAGCCCCAACCGATCTCGGTTGGGGCTTCGTGCCGCATGGGGGCGGGGGCCGCGGGCGCTCGCGCCGCGCGCCGGGGTCCGTCCGCTCCGGCGGGCCGGGTCCCTGCCGTGACGGCCCGTGGGCCGTCGACGAGCCGGGCAGGCCGTCACCGCCGGGTTCCGTGGGTCAGGCCTTGGCCTTGAGCCCGGAGACGAGCTGGCCGCTCAGCTTCTTGGCGGTGGCCGCGCCGTTGTCGCCGCCGTCGTTGGCGAGCACGGTGACCACGGAGGTGCCGACCCGCGCCGCGATCAGCGTGTCGCCGTTCTGCCAGGCCGAGTCGGTCACCGTGATGACGTACGCCTCGTCCCCCAGGCCGGCCAGCGGCGCCTCGGTGACCTTGGTCTTGCTGCTGGTCTGGGCGTCGGCGAACGACGGGCAGGCCAGGGCGAGCTTGCCCAGCGCGCCGATCACCGTCTGCGCGGTGGCGCCCTGGTAGACGTCGATCTCCTGGGCGATCTCCGCGGAGGTGTTCTTGTTGACGTAGTCGTTCTGGGCGAACGACACACCGGTGATCCCGGTGATGCCGGTCCAGGACGTGCCGCCCAGCCGGGTGCAGTCCGGAGTGGGCACGTCGGCGGCGGCCGGCTGGACGTAGGTGTCGCCGGTGTCGCGCGAGCCGGCCGAGTCGAGGGCGAAACCGGACGGGAAGAAGGAGGCGGGCGCCAGCAGGGCCTTCAACTGGGCGCCCGTCAGCAGGCCCGCGTTCGGGCCCGCGGCCTTCGTCGCGACCGGCGAGGGGGCGGCGGTCGTCGTCGCGGCGGACGAGGAGGGGGCGGCCGAGGAGGGGGCGGCCGGGGCGGCGGACTTGGTGGAGGTAGGCCCACAGGCCGTCAGGGCGAGCGGCAGAGCGAGGGTGGAGAGCAGTCTGACGGCGGGAGAGAGACGCATGGGAGCCTGATCCAGGGAGTGCACGGGGGGCGCGGCGCGACACCGTGGCCGCCCCGCAGCGGGGCCTGGCCCATCGCCAGATCCTGAGCGGGGACGATAATCAGCCAAGATCACTGGATGGGCACATTTCGGCCACGGAACGCTGGGGGCAGGAGTTCCCACCGAACCTTCCCGACACCGGCACGGTCCGACCACGGATCGACCACACCCCCGCACGCGTTCCGGAGCACTCCGGCCTTGATGCGCTCCGGCGCGTTCACCGTCGACGTCGACCACGCCGACGCGACCCTCACCGCCCTCGCCGAACGGGGACGAGCGCGTGGCCGAAATCCGCCCGTCCGCCGGGGCTCCGCCCGCGGCCGGAGCCCTGGGGACCGGCTCAACGGCGGCTTCCGCGCAGGGTGCGCCGTCAGGTGCGCAGGCACCGTCAGGCGTGGGAGCGCCGTCAGGCGTCGTGGTCGCCCGCCCACACGGCGGGGGTCCGCTGCGCCCAGGGAGCGGCCCGCTCCAGCTGTCCGGCGAGACGGAAGAGGACGTCCTCGCGTCCGTATCCCGCGGCGAACTGGACGCCGACGGGGAGTCCGGTGGCGGGGTCGCTCTCCAGGGGGACGGACATGGCGGGGGTGCCCGCGACGTTGAACGGGGCGGTGAAGGGCGAGCGGTGGAGGACCTGCCGGAGCCAGCCGAGGCCGTCGGCGTCCTCGGCACCCTCGGCGTACGTGCCCAGCGGGACGGGCGGTTCGGGCAGGGTCGGGGTGAGCAGTAGGTCGTAGTCGGTGAAGTAGCGGCCGATCGCGCGCGCGACGCTGTTGCGCAGCGCGAGCGCGCGGACGAACTCGGTGCCGCTGACCCGCCGGCCGTAGGCGTGGCTCGCCAGGGTCTCGGGCTGGAGGGTGGCGGGGCCGACGGGCCGCCCGAGGGCGGCGGCGAGATCGTCGATCCACGTCGCCAGGTTGGCGGTCCACAGGCGGGCGTTGGCCAGGGTGAATTCCTCCCAGCTGGCGCCGAGGCCGACCCGGACCTCCTCCACCCGGTGCCCCAGCGACTCGGCCAGCCGGGCGGCGCGGAGGGTGGCGTCGACGACGGTGCGCTCGACGGGCCGGCCGCACCAGGGCTGCGTGAGCAGGCCGATCCTCAGGCTGCCCGGGGCCCGGAGGACCTCCTGCGCGTAGGGCCGCTCGGGGCGCTGGGCGGCGTACGGGTCGCCCGCCTCGGGGCCGTGGACGAGGTCCAGGAGCGCGGCGCTGTCGCGCACCGAGCGGCTGAGCACGCCGTGGACGGCGAGCCCGTTGAAGACCTCGTCCGTGTCGGGGCCCATGGAGATCCGGCCGCGGGTGGGCTTCAGCCCGAACAGGCCGTTGGCGGCGGCGGGGACGCGGATGGAGCCGGCCGCGTCGGTGGCGTGGGCGAGCGGGACGACGCCCGCGGCGACGGCGGCTCCCGAGCCGCCGCTGGAGCCGCCGGGGCTGCGGGCCGGGTCCCAGGGGTTGCGGGTGGCGCCGTACAGGACGCCTTCCGTGGTGGTGCTGTACGCGAATTCCGGTGTGGCCGTGCGGCCGAGCGTCACCAGTCCGGCGCGGCGGAAGCGCGCCATGAGCGCGGAGTCGGCCGCGGCGACGTTTCCCCGGGCGAGGCGGCTGCCCAGCTCCACCCGCTTGCCGGCCATCGCGACGGCGAGGTCCTTGATCAGGAAGGGCACTCCGGCCAGGGGTGTGCTGCCGGGGGCCGGGGTGTCCTGGGCGGGCCAGGTCTCGACGACGGCGTTGAGCCGCGGATTCACCGCGTCGGACGCCCGCTGGGCGGCCGCGGCGAGTTCCGCGGCGGTCACCTGGCCGCGGGCCACCAGGTCGGCCAGGCCTATGCCGTCGTGGGCCGCGTATTCGGAGAGCTTCATCGTCGTCCCTTCGGGAGGATCGGTACCGGTCGGTCCCATGCGATACCGATCGGTATCGCATGGGACTGACCGGTACCGTAGCATTGCGGCGAGGGCGGCACGACGCCCCCACCGGAGCGATGAGGGGCCCCCATGTCGACCACGGAACGAGCCGGCAGGCAGAGCAGGGTGGCCAAGCTGCCGCCCCGGGAGCGGATCCTCGACGCGGCGGAGGAGCTCTTCTCGCGCGAGGGGATCAAGGCGGTGGGCGTCCAGGCGATCGCCGACCGGGCCGAGACCACCAAGATGGCGCTGTACCGCCATTTCGCGACCAAGGACGCGCTGGTCGAGGAATGGCTGCGCATCGTCGCGGCCGACTACACCGCCGCGTTCGACCGGCTGGCGGACGCGCACCCCGACGAGCCCCGGGCCCAGATCCTGGGGCTGGCCCGGTTCATCGCCGACGGACTCCCGGGGCTCTCCCACCGGGGGTGCCCGTTCATCAACTCCCTCGCGGAACTGCCCGACCGAGGCCACCCGGCGCGCCGGCTCATCGAGGCGCACAAGGCCGGCCAGCTGCGCCGCCTCACCGACCTGTGCGCCCGCGCCGGGCTGCCCGATCCGGACCAGGCGGCCGCGGAGATCACCTTCGTCCTCGAAGGCGCCCAGGTCAGCGCCCAGAACGGGAGCGTCGAGCACGCGGGTGAGCGGCTCATGCGGATCGTCGAGGCCGTCCTGGACCGCCACCCGGCCTGAGCCCCTCCCCCGCAGGGCCCGGTCCGCACCCGGACGGACGCACGGGAGGCGGGGCGCGAGGGCGGCCGCGGCCGCCCTCGGGGCGAGGGGGCCGCGGCCGGGGATCCTTGCGGCGCCGGTCAGTTGCGGGCGCTGCCGAGGTTCCGGTCGGCGTCGGCGCCCGCGAGCAGGAGGGTGGTCTCCTCGATGCGACGGAAGCGGCCGTCGGGGGCGAACTCGCCGAAGAGGTAGACCTCCATGCGGACGGTGGAGCCGTCGGTCTTGACGATCTCCATGGTGTGGCGGTCGGCGTAGCGGTCGCCGTCGGCGAGTTCGTCGTGGACCTCGACCGAGCCGCCGGCGACGACGGTGCGCAGGTGGGCGATGTGCTCCAGGAACTCGGTGCGGTCAGCCCAGTCGCCGTCGGTGCGCTGGCGGTAGTCGGGGGCGAAGTGCCGGTCCGCGGCCTCGTCCAGGGACAGGCCCGGGGTGAGGAGCAGGTCGGTCAGGGCGGCGCGGACGTCGGTGTGGGTCATGGGAGTTCCTCGGGTGTGATGACGGAGTCCCGCACGGCCGGTGCGGGAGATGCGTGCCTTGAGCACGCTTATGACTGTAGCAGAGAAAGCGTGCTTCAGGCACGCTAAACTTTCGGGCATGACGACGAACACGACCGGACACGACATCGCCTACGCCCTCGGGCTGCTCCTGCGGCGCAGCACCCGCGCCCGCATCTACGACCGCCTGACCGAGGGCCTGGGAGAACCGGTCGACGACCTCACCTATCCGGTCCTCAGCGGCCTCGCCCGCACCGGCCCGGCCAGCGCCGCCGACCTCGGCCGCGAGATCGGACTCGACCGCACCACCGTCACCCGCCGCGCCGACCGCCTCGAACAGGGCGGCCTGCTGCGGCGCCAGCCCGACCCGGCCGACGGCCGCGCCACCCTCCTCGCCCTCACCGACGACGGCCACGCCGCCGTGGCCGCCACCCGGCAGCGGCTGGCGGACGCCATCGAGGACGCGCTCGCCGCCTGGCCCGAGGCCGACGCCCGGGACTTCGCCCGCCACCTGCGCCGCTTCGTCGAGGAAGGGCCGTTCACCGCGGACCGCGACTGACCGCCGCCGGACAACGGCCCTGCCCGCCCGGCTGGTAGCGTCGCGGCGGTCCCGGGGGCCGCCCCTCGGACGGCCCCCTCCCCCGCGGACGACAGCGAGGTACGGCAGCCATGCGCCCGGCGACCCCTTTCACGGCCTGGCACAACCCGCTGCTCGGCACCGGGCAGCTGCTCGGCGCCGAACTCGGCGGGCGGCCGGCGGTCATCCGCCCGGTCTTGGCCCCGGTCCGGGGCTTCGCGGCGTACGACGCCGAAGACGGTTCCCTCGTAAGGGAGTTCGCGCTCGACGCGGGATTCACCGGCGGCCCGCAGTGCCGGATGCACCTCGACGCGGGCGGTGAACGGCCGGTGCTGGTGGCCCTGGAGTCCCGGGGGCTGCGCGGGACGGTGGTCCAGGTCGACCTGGTCACCGGCGAGCGGGCCTGTCCCGACACCTGGGGCAAGCGGCGCAAACCGTGGGGCCGCCGGTGGCCGCGGATGTCGGCGGTGGTTCCCCACCGCGGTGAAGACGGTCGGCGGACCCTGCTGCTCGGGTGGAGCGACGGCCGCGTGGACCGGGTCGACGCGGTGACCGGGGAGGCGGCCGGACCGCGGATGCGCGGCACCGGCCGCGCGCAGGTGTGGTCGCTGGCCGCGTTCACCGCCGCGGACGGCGCGGCCCGGCTGGCCGGCGCGGACGCCGACGGGCTGCTGCGGATCTGGGACGTGGCGACCGGCCGGCGGGTGGGCGACCCGGTCAAGGCGCACAACGGGCCGGTCTCCCGCCTCGTCCCGTACCGGGCGGACGGCCGGATGCTGCTGGCCACCGGCGGCACGGACCACTCCGTACGGATCTGGGACCCGGAGAGCCGCACGCCGCTCGGCAGGACGATGGTGCACCCCGAGAACACGCTGGGCCTGTGCGCCTACCGGGCGGACGGCCGGCCGGTGCTGGCCGTCGCCTCGAACCGCCTCCACCGCTACGACGCCCTCACCGGGCAGCCGGTGGGCGAGCCGGTCGACGGCTGGGAGGAGGACGCCTGCCTGGCCGTGTGCGCCGTCCGCGTGGGCGACCGGGTCGCCCTGTTCGGGGCGGACGAGATCGAGCTGCGGCGCTTCGACGGCGCCACCGGCGAGGAATGGCCTGCCGAACGGCCATGGCAGCAAAGAGACTTGTAGCGGCGGCAGGTCACGGGCTGTGACGGCCCGCCGTCTCCACCGGTCCGGTCCGGTGCTGTCCGGTGCTGTCCGGTGCGCGGGCTAGTCCCCGAGGACGGCACCCGTGCGGCCGTGGGCCCGTCCGGTCGGGCGGGCCCTCGGCCGCGGGGAGCGGGATCAGTGCAGGGTGCCGAGGTCCTTCGGGGCGGTGGTGCCGCTGAAGGTCAGCAGGTGCCGGTCGGCGGTGACGGCGTACAGGTCGGGCTGTCCGTCGCCGTCGCCGTCGCCCGAACTGCCGAGCGTCGGGTACGCGGCGACCGGGAAGCTGCCGATCACGGTGCCCGTCGTCGGGTCGGCCAGCGCGGTGACGTCGTACCGGCCGTCGGCGCCCTTGGCGATCGGGTGCGTGCGCAGTTCGCCGGTGGCCCGGTCGCGTGACCACAGGGCGAGCGTGCCGTCGGCTGCCTTGCCCGGAGCGATCAGGTCGTACCCGGCCCAGGCGCCCGTGGTGGAGATCTTCACGAAGGTCTGGTAGCCGTACAGGAAGCCGGGGTCGGTGGAGAGCCAGAGGTCGCCGTCCTCGACCGTGAGGATCGAGGTCCGCTGGTCCGTTCCGAGCGCGCCCAGGGGCACCAGCTGGGTGGCCTTCGACCAGCCGGGGGTGAAGCCCTCCGGGACGGCCGGCGGGTCGAACGGGTTCACGTCCCGCCCGACGGAGATCACGCCGCGGGCGAAGGCACCCATGTCGAAGTTGCGGTAGAGGGAGATGGACGCGTCGCCCGGCCGGTGGGCCATCAGATCGTCCACGGGCGCGTGCGACCGGTCCCAGCCGCGGTGCAGGAGCTGCACGCCGTTCCACCCGGCGCCGCCCGGGGCGCGGACGGCGGCGACGGTCGAGGTCGGCGCGGTGGTGGTGGCGTCCGCGCTGATGATCTGGAGGTTGCCGGCCGTGTCGGGCAGCAGGATGTCCGGAACGCCGTCGCCGTTGACGTCGCCCGGGGCGACGGGCGGGTTCGGGTTGGAGGGCGCGTAGAAGGTGTAGGTGACCGGCGGGGTGGTGTTGCCCGCGTTGTCGACGGCCTGCACGGTGAGGACGTTGGTGCCCCACTGGGCGGGCTTCAGCCGGAACGTCGCGGTGCCGTCGGCGCCGGCCGCCACGGTGCCCGCGCCCTGGCACGGCGTGCCGACGCTCGGCGTGCCGTTCAGGACGTACTGGTAGCAGGCCACGCCCGAGCCCTGGTCGGTGCCCTTGACGGTGAAGGTGCCGTTCTGGCCGGCGTACTTGAGCGGGGTCGCCCCGCTGCCGGACGCCGGGAAGTCGGTGGATTCGACGGTGAACTGCGGGGCGGTGGCATCGACGCCGAAGTGGCAGGCCGCGGTCGGCTTCCCGCCGCCGGGGCCGTAGTCGGGCCAGACCTGCCAGGAGTAGCCGGCCCCCTCGGCCAGGCCCGCGGGCCGGACCTGCACGGTGCCGTCGGCGGCCGTCCGCGCGCTCTGGTCGAAGATCTTGGCGCCGGTCTCGTCCCACACCTTGAAGCGCGCGCCGGGCGCGGTGGTGCGGGCGGTGAGCGTGGGCTCGGTGGTGCTGATCCAGCCGGGCGTCGTGGTGTCGTCGCAGGCGTCGGTGGACACCCGGGTGGTGAGCGAGCCCGGGCTCGGGACGGCCTTGGGGTCGGTCACGGCCGACTGCCCGTTCTCGGCCGTGGCCGTGGGCACTCCGACGGTCATCAGGACGACGGCGGCGGCGCCCAGCGTGACGGCCAGGCGCCCACCGATGGTGGCTGACATGCGGTTTCCCCCTGTTTCGAACGCGTTCGATCTCGCGGCGGGAGCACTCTGTCAGCGGGCCGACCCGACGTCAACCGCATTCGAGCGCATCGTGGCGACCGCAGGACGCGCAGCCGGTGGGGGTCAGGGCTCCCGCCCGTCGCTGTCGGTATCGGTGTCGCTGTCGCTGTTGCCGGCGCCGGCGCTGTCGCCGTCGCCGTCGCCGTCGGTGTCGGTGTCGCTCGGGGGATCGCTCCCCCGTGAGCGGTGGCGGCGTACGTACCAGACCAGCAGGGCGACGGCGACGAGCACGGCGATCGCGAGGGCGGCGACCCGGCCGACCGTGCCCTCCACCCTGCTGTAGGCGGCTCCGGCGAAGTAGCCGAGGAGGGTGAAGCCGACGCCCCAGGCGAGTCCGCCGAGGGCGTTGTAGAGCAGGAAGCGGCGGTAGGGCATGCGGGACATCCCGGCCAGCGAGGGCACCAGCGGGCGGAAGAAGGCGATGAAGCGGCCGACGAACACGGCGGCCGGCCCGCGCCGGCGGATCAGGTCCTGCGCCGTTCCGACCCGCTTGGCGTGGCGCCGCAGCGGGCGGGTGCGCAGGATCGCCGGGCCGAGGTGGCGGCCGATCTCGTAGCCGACGGTGTCGCCGAGGACGGCCGCGCAGACCACGACCAGGACCATCCAGCCGAGGGAGACCCGGCCCTGGTGGGCGAGGAAGCCGCCGAGGACGGCGGCGGTCTCGCCGGGGATGAAGAAGCTGAAGAACAGGGCGTCCTCGGCGAGGACCATGGCGCCGACGACGGCGTACACGACCGGGCCGGACAGGCCGCGCAGCCAGTCGGTGATCGCGTGCATCAGCCACACCCGTCGGCGATCGGGGCCCCTTTCCGCCCCAATATAACGATGTGTCCCCATACCGGCCCCGGTGCCTGCGGCCGCCGGACGGCGGCCGCGGGCACCGGGCGGGTGTCACCCGAGGCGGGCCGCGCCGGCGGAACTCAGGGCCTCGAAGTTCGCGACGAGGTCGGCGGGGGACGGGAGGGCGTCGATCTCCGCCTTCACGGCCGCGGCCGCCTTCCGCAGGGAGTCGTCCGTGACCAGCCGTTCGAGCAGGGCGGTGTCGACGGTGTCCAGGCTGGAGGTCAGCGCGAAGCCGGCGGCGCGGCCGGCGGCGGCGTTGGCGAAGTTGTCGGCGCCCTGGGGCAGCATCAGCTGGGGGACGCCCAGCGCGGCGGCGGTCATCATGCTGCCCGAGCCACCGTGGTGGACCACGCCGTCGACGGCCTGGAGCAGCTGGCTCAGCGGCACCCAGGGCAGCGGCCGGACGTTGGCGGGCAGCGTGCCGAGCGGGGTGAGGTCCTCGTCGCCGACGGCGAGCAGGACCTCGGCGTCGAGCGCCCCCGCCTGCTCGACCAGCCGGGAGACGGGCGCGATGCCCTCCCACTCGGTGAACACCGTGCCCAGCGTCACCGCGATCCGCGGCGTGGTGCCGCGGCCGATCAGGTCGGCGGGGACCGTCCCGCCGCCGTTGTAGGGCACGTACCGCACGCGCCAGCCCCCGCCGTCCCCGCCGAGCGAGGCCGGCACGACGTCCACGACGCCGGCCGGAGCGGTCGGCTCGACGCCGTGCGCCCGGTAGTCGGCGGCGAGCAGGCGGCGCAGGCGGGCGGCCGCTCCGCCCGAGGTCACCCCGAAGTTGTGCGCCACGGCGGGTATGCCGAGCTTGGCGGCCACCAGCGGGGCGGCGCCCTGGAAGGACTCGTGCACGACGACGTCCGGCCGCCAGCGCCGCCCGAGCTCCAGCAGGCCGTCGATGGTCGGGCGGCCGAACTCGGCGAAGCCGAGCGCGCTCAGCTCGTGCGTCTCCTCCTCCGTCCGCTCCGCGTCGGCGAAGCGGACGTCCTTCGGCAGCGCGCGGGCGAAGGCCTCCCTGAGGGAGGTCCCGTCGCCGACCTCGACGACGGGCAGTCCGGTGTTGCGCAGGATCGCGAGCGGGGGCTGGCCGGCGAACAGGACGTCGTGGCCGGCCGCCCGCAGGGCCAGCGCGGTGGGGATCACGGGGAAGATGTGGCCGACCGCCCCGGGGGCGGTGAACAGGACGCGCACGGTGGTCCTCCTGATGCGAACGGGTTGCTCGTGGTCGAGCTCGGCTGTGGCCACGTCGCCCCTGGTGAGCCGGTGGCCGCCCCCCGGCGGCCACTGCCAGGAAGCCTGTCACGGCCCGCACCGGCCGGGCAGTTGTCTTTTGTGACGAACGATCACCTGGCGGACGATCGGGTTTCCTCCTACTCGCCAGGGGCCGCTCCCTTGCCACGCCGCCGCGGGTGTGTCCCGACGGTCGGGCCCGTGACGGTCCTGACGGCGGCCCCGCGGGCCGCGGTGTCCGACCCGCCGCCTAGGCTGGGGCCCAGTCGATGATCAAGGGGGCAGGACCGTGCGGATCGAACGTCACCAGGTGGACGGGGCGCGGGTGGCACAGGCCGGCGAGGACTTCGTGAACCGGATCGGGCGGCAGGTCCACTCCTACGCGCGCGCCGATCTGATGACCACCACCGAGTGGCAGCTGATCGCCGACTCCTACCTCGACTACCTCGGCGCCCTGTCCACCACCCGGCCCGCCCTGGACACCCCCGAGGCCAAGGCCGTCCTCAAGGACGCCACCGAGGCCGCCGTCGGCGCCGTCTCCTTCGCCGCCTACTACCCGCACGACGGGTTCCACGTCTTCCTCGACTACCCGAACTTCGGGATGAGCTACCGGCGCGAGGAGGGGCTCGAACGCGACCCCCGCCACCGGGTCAGCGCCGCGGAGTGGCTCGACGCCTTCTGCCTCGCGATCGTCTCCGACAAGGTCTCCCCGCACGGCGAGGCCTTCTGCTGGGCCCGGCAGCTGATGCCCGACGAGCCGCTCACCCCCGCCCTCGAACTCGTCGACGGCTTCGCGGCCCACTTCTTCGAGGAGTTCGACGTGCCCGCCGGCACGCAGCCCGGCCTGCGCGCGCTGCGCGCCCTCACCGACGGGGACCGCGAGGCCTTCGACGCCGCGCTGCTCGCGCTGCTCCAGGACGGCCCGCACGGCCGCGGGCCCGCCGGCCTCCTGCCGCTCGTCCCGATCGCCCTCGCCGCGCTCGCGTACCGCACGTACGGCTGGCTGCCGGCCGTCGACACCGACTACCTCCCGCACGCCCTGGTCACCGGCTTCGAGACCCCCGAGCCGCGCGTCCGCGGCCTCGGCCGCGACCGGCGTGCCGACGCCGTGGCCCGGCTCGCCGCCGGGCCCGTCGACCTCGACCGGCCGAGCCCCGCCCGCCCCCTCAGCCCGGACAGCGAGGCCCGGTTCGAGCGGCGCACCCTGGAGGCCCTCACGCCGAAGGACGGCCAGCCGCTGGACGCGTGGGAGCTCACGAGCGCCCTGCGGTACCAGAGCTGGCTCCTCTCGGCGCGCGCCTCGCAGTCCGCCGACGCCACCGACGCCCAGCTCGCCAACCTGCGGCTCGGCTCCCGGCTGGGGGCCGCGGCGTTCCGGGCCGCCCTCGCCGCACCGGGCACCGAGGCCGAGGTGACGGTCGACGGCCGGACTCTGCGCTTCCCCGCTTGCCGGGACCGGGACTTCGGCCCGGTGTTCTGGGAGACGGCCCTGTCCTACGCCCTGATCACCGGCGACCCCGAGGACCTCGAACCGCTCCTCCTGGCCGGCCCCACCATCGCCGCCGAGGACCGCACCCCGTTCGCCCCGTACCGCACCGCGCTGCACGACCACCTCCGCGGCGCCGACCCGCTCCCGGACACCGAACGGGCCCTGAAGGAGGCGGAGCGCACCCGGGACCAGGGCTACCTCCCTCCCCCGGTCGTGCTGTTCTCCCAGCTCGTCGAGGGCGACGAGACCAGCTTCAACCTCGCCCTGCTGGACGCCCTGGAAGCCCACCGCGACCACCACAGCGTCGCCGACCGCGCCACCGACACCGACGCCCCGCTCAACCTCGGCATCCTCGCCCTCGCCTGCCACGCCCGCCGCAGCCGCGGCTGGGCCGTGCACGTCCGCTCCCCCTACCTCCCGCCGCGCCTGCTGGCGGCGGCGGGGCGCGCCTGACGCGTCGCGCGCAACCGGAGCGCGCGAGCCGGCCGTGGCGGGACGTCCCGGGCCGGGACGTCCGGCTACGGCCTGGGGTCGGTGCGCAGGAGGCCGTACATGACGGAGTCGCGCCATTCGCCGGCGCGGAAGGTCACGGCGCGGTGGACGCCCTCGCGGGTGAAACCGACCTTCTCCAGGGCGCGCTGCTCGGCGAGGTTGCCGGTCTCGGTGTCCGCTTCCACGCGCATCACCGGGGTGCAGGCGAACAGGTAGTCCACCAGGAGGCGTTGGGCCCGGGTGCCGATCCCGCGCCCGCGTGCGTGCGGGGCCAGCTGGATCCCGATGTTCCAGTACGGCATGGTGGGCAGCAGGCCCATCCGGTCGGCGGCGACGAAGCCGCAGAACTCGTCGCCGAGGACGACCGCGAAGATCCACTGGTCGTCGCCGAGCAGCCCGTGCTCCTCCCAGCGGCGGCGGAGCCGCTCGGGATCCCGCCAGCCGTGCCACTGGAACTCGCCGGTCGCTTGCGGGTCGTTGATCAGCCGGCCGAGGGCGGGGAGGTCGGCTTCGGCTACCGGGCGCAGGGAGACCGCTTCATCGCTCACCCGGTCACCCTAACCACCCGGAGCACCAGGCGCCCTGACGCCCGGTCGCCCGCCTCGCGCGGGTCGACGCGCCGGCCGGCGCCGGGGAGAGGGTGACGCCCCGGGCCGGCGGGCGGACGAGCGATCGGGGGCTCAGCGGGGCGGGATGATGCCGCTCAGCCAGGTGAAGGTCGGGACGACCAGGGGCTTCCAGGTGGAGGTCAGGTGCGCGCCGGTGGTCTCGAAGGGGGTGACGGTGGTCGGGCTCTTCGCCGCCTGCTGCAGGGCGGTGGCGTCCTCCAGTCCGTCGCCGCGCTTGCCGGTCACGTAGAGCGCGACGTTCGGCGGGGTCGCGGCGTGCGTGAGGATGTGCAGCGGGTTCGCGCTGTCGCGCAGCTTCGGGTCCTTGCCGGTCAGTGAACTCGGTTCGCCGGCCGGGTCGTTGTAGCCGGACATGCTGATCGCGGCGCGGTAGCGGTTGGGGTGGGAGAGCGCGAGGCGCAGGGCGCAGTGGGCGCCGGCCGAGTAGCCGGACAGGGCCCAGCGGTCCGCGGTGGTGTCGGCCCGGAAGTTGTCGACGATCATCTGCGGGACGTCCCGGGAGAGCCAGGTGTCGGCGTTCACCTTGCCCGGGACGTCGGCGCAGCCGGTGTCGGTGTTGCCGAAAATGGTGACCCGCGGGGCGACCAGGATGAACGGCGTGACCTGGCCGGACTTCATCCGCGGTTCGAGCTGCTTGGTCGCTTCCATGGCGTCGCCGAACCAGGCGCTGGAGGATCCGGGGAACCCGACGAGCAGTTCGACCACCGGGAAGGTCTTGTCCTTGTAGGCCGGGTCGTCGTACTGCGGCGGCGTCCAGACCAGCACCTCGCCTTCGACTCCGGAGAGCCGGCCCTTGAGGTCGGCCTGCTTCACGTTCCTGGGCACCGCGTCCGAGTCGGGCGCGTGGAAGGCCTGCGGCACCTTCGGCGCGGGGCTGCCGGACGGGCCGGCGGACCGGTCGCCGGCCAGGCCCTCGTCCTTCGGGGGGACGGGCACGGACCGGACGTGGCTGGAGTTGCCCAGCAGGTCGCCCCAGCTGTCGTAGAGCTGGTTCTCGTTGTTGACGATCACGAAGACCAGCGCCACCGCGGTGAACTGACAGAGCAGCACGGTGCCGAGGTACGAGAGGGCGCGCAGCGGGGTGCGCCGCCCCTGCGCGGTGCGGGCCGGCTCGAACAGGGCCCCTCTGCCCAGCCATTGCGCCATCGCCAGCGCCAAGGAGGCCGCGAACAGGACGACGGTGAGGACGAAGAAGGGGGTGCCGGTCAGTTTCATCGCGTGCGTGCCTGGTTTTCTGTGCCGTTCGGGCCCGTGTACCCGGGTCTCCTGTGGGACAGCTGGGAACTGCCGTTCGGTTGCGCCGTTTCCGGGAGTTTCCTGGGAACGGCCGAGCGCGGTCGTGCGCCCGCCGGCGGCTGATCGGGCGGCTCCACCGGCTGACGGGCGATGAGGACGCCGGTGTCCGTGACGAGGCCGGGCGGATCCTCGCGGGGCTGCGGCCGCGCGGGGACTGGGCCGGCGGCCCCTCCTGATCGGGGCGCGCGGGCCGGGAGCTGAACCCCGGTTAGGCTGAAACCCGCACGTCAATGGGCGTGCACGGCGGCCGGGGAGGGTTCTGGGCAGTGGAGACGATGGGCGAGCTGGACGAGCTGCGGGCGCGGGTGGAGGCCCTGGAGGCGGAGGTCGGCCGACTGCGCGAGCAGTCCGCGACGACGCGCGAGAAGGCGACGCATGTGAAGGCGCGGCCCGTCAGGACGCGGCGCGCACCGGCGGCACCGGCGACACCGGCCGGTCGCGACGGCACCGGTACGACGGCCCCCTCCGCCGACGTCTCCCCCGTGAACGACCACCCCCGGCTGCCCGACCCCGACCCCGTCCCCGCGCCCCGGGCCGAGCCGCGCGGGACGATGACCGACCTCGCGGACGCCCTCGGCGTCATGGTCTCCGACCAGGCCGAGCAGACCCGGGTGCTGCGGGCCCACGCCCGGACCCTGGAGACCCAGAGCAGCACGCTCGCCCGCCACGGCCAGTTCCTGGAGAGCCTCCTGGCCGGCCAGGCCGTCCTCCACCAGGAGCTGCGCCGCGAGAACCGCTGAGCCCCACGGCACCGGAGCTCGGGCCCCGGTCCCCGGCGGTGCGGTCAGCAGGCGCAGGAGATGCCTGAGCGGGGGGCGGTGAGGTCGTCGACGGGGCGCTGGTCGGGGCCGGCGGCGGTGTCGTAGGCGAAGCCCTCGCGGGCCCAGTACTCGAAGCCGCCGAGCATCTCCTTGACCTGGTAGCCGAGGCGGGCGAAGGCCAGGGCCGCGCGGGTCGCGCCGTTGCAGCCGGGGCCCCAGCAGTAGGTGACCACCGTGCGGGCCGGGTCGATGAGCTGCGGTGCCAGGTCGGCGATCCGCGCGGTGGGGAGGTGGAGGGCGCCGGGGATGTGGCCCTGGTCCCAGGCGGCCCGGCTGCGGGTGTCGACCACCACGATGCCGGGTGCGCCGGAGGCCAGGTCGGTGTGGACGTCGGAGACGTCCGCCTCGAAGGCGAGCCGGGCGGCGTAGTGGGCGGCGGCCTCGGCCGGGGTGGCGGCGGGCACGCTCAGGACGGCGCTGGCGGTGGCGGTGGCGGGCATCGCGGTACCTCGTGTTCTGGCTGGTCGGGGCGGGTCCGGTGAGCCGGCGGGCCGGGTTTCCCCGGCCGGCCGTGGTTCCATCCTCTGCTCACCGGCCCCGCTGGACGAGTGGCGTGAACGCCTGGGGCCGCCAAGATTCCGCCAGGCGTACGGGGTGACGTGTCGTCCTGCCCGGGGTCACAGCCGGGCGTGGGCCCCGATGTCGGCGCGGAAGGCCTCGACCATGGCGGCCGTCACCGTCGGGCGGCTCGCGCCGATCGCGGCGAGGTGGTCGGCGGTGGTCGCTCCGGGGACGGCGTCGTCGCGTTCGAAGGCGGTCTGGGCCGCCAGGCGCGCGGCGTGCTCGATGTCGGCGGGTGAGAAGCGCTCGCTCGCGGCGACCAGGGCGGCGATGTCCACGTCGGCGCGGTCGGTGTCGAGCGCGTAGCGCGACCAGATCGCGGTGCGGGCGTCCGCGTCGGGCGGGCCGATCGGGATGACGTAGTCGAAGCGGCCGGTGCGCAGGAAGGCGGGGTCGAGGGAGCGCACGGAGTTGGTGGCGCAGACCAGCAGCCGTCCGTCGCGTTCGCGGAAGCCGGGGATCAGTTTGAGCAGTTCGTTGGTCACCCCGTGCATCGCGCCGGTCTGGCCGGCCTCGCCGCGTACGGGGGCGATCTCCTCCACCTCGTCGATGAAGACCAGCACCCGTTCCAGTTCGCCGATCCGCGCGAACGCGCTGCGCAGGGCTGCGGCGAGGTTGCCCTCGTCGGCGAGGCGGGAGGGCAGCAGTTCGACGAACGGCCAGCCCAGGCGGGAGGCGATGGCCCGGGCGAAGGTGGTCTTGCCGGTGCCGGGCGGGCCGAACAGGGTGATCGCGCGCGGCGGGCGGACCCCGTGGCGGGCGGCGCGTTCGGGCTCGGCGAGCGGCAGGACGATCCGGCGCTCGATCAGTTCCTTCTCGGCGGTCATCCCGGCCACCTCGTCCCACAGGCCTCCGCTCAGCAGCCGCCCGCCGAGCTCGTCGAGGGTGCCGGGCGCGGAGCCGGCAGCGGGCTCGGTCTTCTCGAAGTACGCGGCGGCGGGCCGCCGTTCGTAGCCGGCGTTGTGCAGCCCCTCGCCGAGCAGTTCCTCCTCGGGCAGCACGTAGGCGATCCGCCGCACCCGGGCCTCGACCAGGCGCCGCTCCAGTTCCCGCAGGAGCGCGCTGGCCAGGCCCCGTCCGCGCCAGGCCGGGGCGATCGCCACCCGCATCACCCAGGCCCGCTCGCCCGCCCCGGCGACCTGGGCGAGTGCGGCCCCGATCGGCGTTCCCCGGTGGACCGCGACGACGGCGGGCTGGCGCGCGGTGAGCGCGGCGATGCACTCGGCGAGCGAGAACACGGATTCCTGCCCGAGCCCGGCGGTGCTGTCGATGAGGTGGACGACGGGGGCCAGGTCGTCCTCCCGGTAGTCGTGGATCAGCCAGTTCACGTGCGTCGCTCCCTGAGGTCGCCGGTGCCGGTGGCGCGGATCGCGCCGGTGGTGCGTGGTGCCGATCGCGCCGGTGGTGCGTGGTGCGGATCGCGGATTGCGGCGAAGGTAGGCGGGCCGGGCGGGGGCCGTCGCGTGCCGGCCGGGACAACGCGGCGTGGACGAACCGTACGGCGCGGCGTCTTGCCCCCGGCCCCGGCGGACCCCCGCCGCTCGGACCGCGCGACGCGCTCCGGACGGCCGGGCCGGGCGGGGCCCGGTGCCCTATCGTGAGCCGGAGTGCCGCGCGGCGATGAGTTTTCGGGCCCCGGCAGGTCTACATCTCGACCGGGATCACCGACTCATCGGGAGTACGTCATGGGCCACATCGACATCGAGCTGTTCGCGACCCTCGACCTCGTCGGGCAGGCGCCCGGCGGTCCGGACGAGGACCCGGTCGGGTTCCCGTTCGGCGGCTGGCAGGCGCCGCTGCTCGACGAGGCCACCGGGGCGCAGATCCTCGCCGCGTACGAGGGCACGGACGCCCTGCTGCTCGGCCGGCGGACGTACGACATCTTCGCCGCCTACTGGCCGCAGCAGAAGGAGGGCGAGATCGCCGAGCTCTTCAACCGCGTCCCCAAGTACGTGGCCTCCCGGGGCAAGCCGGAGCTCCCCTGGGCCGGGTCCGTGCAGCTCGGCCCGGACCTGGCCGCCGCGGTGCGGGAGGTCCGCGACCGGCACGAGCACGTGAAGGTGGTCGGGAGCCTGGACCTGGTGCAGAGCCTGCTGCGGGAGAAGCTCTTCGACCGCGTCGACCTCTGGGTGCACCCGATCATGCTCGGCGTCGGGAAGAAGGTGTTCGGCGACGGCACGGTGCCCACCAACCTCACGCTCCTCCAGCCCCCGGCCGTCGGCACCCAGGGCACCGTGTTCCTGCGCTACGGGCTCGCCGACGGCACGCCCCGGACGGGCGACATGAGCGCACCCGACCGCGGCCTCGGCGACAGCTGACGACCGGCGGCCCTCCCGGGGGGCGGCGGTCCCCCGGGTTCCGGCCCTCCCCCGGGTGGCGGCTCAGTCGAGCAGCGCGGTCGCCTCGACCTCGATCAGGACGTCCGGCTCGAAGAGCTGCTCGACGCCGATGAGGGAAGCCGGGGGCATCGGCAGGGACAGGCCGATCTCCGGCCCGACGGCCTCCACCCCGGCCATCAGCTCCCCGATCCGCTCGGGGCTCCACCGGGTCACGTAGAAAGTCAGCCGCAGCACGTCGGCGAACGAGGCACCCGCCGCGGTCAGCCCGACGGCGGTGTTCCGCAGGGCCTGGGCGACCTGCCCGGCGAGGTCCCCGGGGGCCACCGGCGACCCGTCGGGCCGGCGGGCGACCTGTCCGCTGACGTGGACGTGCCGGGTGCCGGTCCCCACGGCGACGTGGTGGTACGGAGTGGGCGCCGGCATGCCCGGCGGGGTGAACTGCCGTACAGCCATGAGGCATCTCCTGTTCGTGGAAGGGGGGTTGACGGGCCCGTCCGTTGACGTCCCGTCCAGGTATCCGGAAGATACTTGGGATCCGGAAGGCACTTCAACGAGACCAGGTTTCGCCATGGATACCCCCGCCACCCCCGCCGCCGCGGACGCCGCGATCGGAGCGACCGGCGCGACCGGCGCGGAGGAGCTGCGCATCACCGCCCCGCACCGCGAACTGCTCGACCAGGTGCTCGACAAGTGGTCCGTCAGCGTCCTGGAGCAGCTCTGCGAAGGCCCCTGCCGCTTCAACGAGTTGCGCCGGGCGATCCCCGCGGTCACCCAGAAGTCCCTGACCGCGACCCTGCGCCGGCTGGAGCGCAACGGCGTGATCGAGCGCGAGGTGACCGCCACCCGCCCGGTGGCGGTCACCTACCGGATGACCGCGCTCGGCAAGACCCTGCGGGCTCCCGTCGAGGTCCTGCTGGCCTGGGCCGACCGGCAGCTGCCCGCCGTCGAGCGCGCCCGCCTCGCGTTCGACGAGCGGCCGGACGAGCGCCTGTGACCTGCTAGTATTCCTGTCGTCGCGAGGGAGATGACCCCTCGCCAGGCGTCAGCGGTGCTACCAGAGCACGCCCTACTTTCAGTAGGGAGAGTCCGTGCGACCCGGGCCTGGCGCTCCACCGTCGGACGAGGTCCGGCACCCGCTCGGGTGCCGGACCTCGTTCGCGTTCGCGCGGCGTTCCCGGAGTTGCCGCCGCCCGGCGGACGGCGCAGATTGGCGGGAGCGCCGGCGACGTGGAGAGGTGCGGCGATGAGCACGGTGGTGGAGTCGATCGACGTGGACGTGCCCGTCCGCGCCGTCTACGAGCGGTGGGCGACCTTCGAGGAGTTCCCGCGGTTCATGGACGGGGTGGAGGAGGTACGGCAGCTGGACGACCGCCGGGCCCACTGGCGGACCAGGATCGCCGGGCTGTCCCGCGAGTTCGAGACCGAGGTCGTCGAGCGGGTGCCCGACGAGCGGGTCGCCTGGCGCACCACCGGCGAGAGCGTGAAGCACACCGGCACGGTCGACTTCGAGCCGCTCGGCCCGGGCCGGACCCGGGTGACGATGACCATGGTGTTCCGGCCCACCGGCCTGGCCGAGCGGGCCGCCGACAGGCTGGGCGTGCTCGGCGTCCAGGTGCGCGGCGACCTGCGCCGCTTCAAGCGGTACGTCGAGGACGCCGCCGGGGACTCCACCGGGGCCGAATAGGCCGCTCGCCCGGCCCGCCCGCCCGGCCCGCGCGGCCGGGCCGGAACGCGTGACGCAGCGTCACCACCGGCCGACCCGCGCCGCCACCACGGCCCGGCGGCGTCCCGTCGTGCCCGGGCTACCCCTTGCCATCATGACGCGGTCTTGTCAATATGACGTGATGGTGAACCGTCAATGAACTCCGCGCCACATCCGTGGGTTCCGCTGATGATCATCTTCTCGTACCTTCGACGCCAAGCGGATCGACCGTCAGAACGGCCGCGGGTGTCCCCACCTGTGGCCAGACCCTCCTGGGAGGCTTCATGGTTCTGAATGCGCAAGGCTTCGCCGTCATCGACACACCCCCGCTCGACGAGTACACGCTGTCCCAGTTCGAGAACCTTCCCCTCGACCCGTACACCGGCTCCCGTCAGCGCTTCCGGCGCTTCTCCCAGTTCAGCCTCACCCATGACGGTGAGTGGCGGCTGGAACTGCTGCCGCACCGTCACTTCGCCCAGCCCCGCCAGTACAACGACCTGGTGGGCGGCCGGCTGCGCACCCTGGAGCCGCTCACCGTCGACCCGACCCCGCTGATCGCCGCCGGGGCGGAGGCGCTGGGCCTGGACAAGGGCACCAGGTGGCAGCTCAACGTCCACCAGTGCCGGGTGGTCTCCACCCCCGAGGTCGAAGGCGTCGCGGCGCCCGAGGGCCCGCACCGCGACGGGCACCACTTCGGCTTCGTCGCCGTGACGCGCCGTCACAACATCTCCGGCGGCGAGACCCAGCTGATGCCGCTCGGCGGCGGCGAGCCGTTCTTCCGCACCACCCTGCAGGACGGGCAGGCCATCGTCTTCGACGACCGGACCATGTTCCACCACGTCACCGACATCGAGCACCTCACCGAGGAGGGCGGCCACCGGGACGTCTGGCTGGTCGCGGTGAACCCCTGGGAGAACCGCCGGTACGGCGAGGAGTACGAGGCCGAGGTCCTCGCGAGCATGGAGGCCTGACGGATGGCACACCCCGTACTGGAAGAAGTCCTCACCCCCGGGACCGGCGCGAGCGCCGCGGTCTACGACCGGATCGGCATCGGCTACAGCGCCGTCCGCCGCCCCGACCCCGAATGGGCCGCGATCATCCGCGAGTCGCTCGGCGACGCCCGCACCGTGATCAACGTCGGCGCCGGCTCGGGCGCCTACGAGCCCACCGACCTGAGCGTCGTCGCCGTCGAGCCGTCCGCCGAGATGCGGGCCCAGCGGCCCGCCGGCGCCGCGCCCTGTCTGGCCGGGCGGGCCGAGAGCCTGCCGTTCGACGACGGGACCTTCGACGCGGCCCTCGCCGTGCTCACCGTCCACCACTGGACGGACCTGGAGGCCGGCATCGCCGAACTCCGGCGGGTGGCCTCCCGGTTCACCGTGCTGACCTACGACATGGACGTCCAGGGCGAGTACTGGTTCACCCGGGACTACGTGCCGGAGATCGCGACGGCCGAGCGCTCGCGGGTGCCGTCCGTCCAACGGCTCACCGAGCTGCTCGGGCCGTGCGAGGTGCGCGAGCTGCCGCTGCGGCACGACTTCACGGACGGCTTCATGACGGCCTTCTGGCGCCGCCCCGAGGCCTACCTCGACCCGAACGTCCGACGGGCCTGCTCGGCCTTCGCGCTGACCGACGCGGAGGCGGTCAGCCGAGGGGTCGAACGGCTCAGGGCCGACCTGGAGTCGGGGCACTGGCACCGCACCTACGCCGACCTGCTGGAGCGCGACACCCTCGACGCCGGGTTCCGGCTGATCACCGGGGTCTCCCCGCACGCCGCCGGCGGGCAGGGGGCGCGGTGACCGGCCTCGACATACCGGGCCGCGACATACCCGGCGGCGCGGACACCGACACCGCGCCGGGCCGCGAGGCCGCCCCGGACTGGGACTACGCCCGGCTGGCCGGGCTCGCCGCCCGCCACGGCACCCCCCTGCAGGTGCTCGACGCCACCCGGCTGGACCGGGCGGTGGACGAGCTGCTCGACGCCCTGGACGGCCTCGGCCGGCCGACCCGGGTCTACTACTCGGTGAAGACCAACTACCTGCCCTACCTGTGCCGTCGCCTGGCCGCCCGGGGGCTCGGCGCCGACGTCGTCTCCGGCTACGAGCTGGCGGCCGCGCTGGAGGCCGGGTTCGCCCCGGCCGACACGGTCTTCAACGGCCCGGTCAAGACCGAGGCCGAACTCGCCGCCGCCTTCGAGCACGGCGTGCGGGTCAACCTCGACGGGGAGCAGGAGGTCGAGGTCCTGGAGCGGCTCGCCGCCCGGGCGGGGCGCACCGTGGAGGTCGGCATCCGGATCTCCCCCGGGCTGCCGCTGTCCACCTCGGTCGACCCGTCCTACCGGGCGCAGGCCGAGCGGGCCGCGCGGCGCAACCGGTTCGGCTGGCCGGCCGGCTCGCCGCAGCTCGACCGGATGGTCGAGCTGATCGCCGACGCGCCGCACCTGCGGCTCACCGCGGTGCACGCCCACCTCAGCAGCCAGATCGTGCACCGGGAGCTGCTGCTGGCGGCGCTGGACGTGGTGCTGGCCGAGGCCGCGCGCCTGCACGTCCGGTTCGGGCTGAGCGAGGTCAACATCGGCGGCGGCTTCGGCGTGCCCGGCATCCGGCGGCCGAGGTCCGGGCCGCTGACGGCGCTGTGGGGCCTGCAGGGCGGGCCCGCGCCGGTCGACGAGGAGCCCCGGCTGGACGTCGCCGAGCTGCTGTCCGAGGTGGACAAGCGGATGGCCGGCCTCGGGCTGGACGGCGTCGCCCTGGCCTGCGAGCCGGGCCGCTGGCTGGTCTCCGAGCCGATGGCGCTCGTCACCTCCGTCGCCTCGCGCAAGGAACTCCCCGACGCCCGCTGGCTGATCCTGGACGCCGGCCACAACATGGCGCCGTGGGCGGGCAGCGGCGAGGTCCACCGGATCGTCCCGATCGGGCGGGAGTTCACGGAGCGGACCGCCACCTGGTCGGTGGCCGGACCGCTCTGCTTCGAGAACGACATCCACGACCAGGCGGTGGAGCTGCCGGCCGACCTCGCCCCCGGCGACCTGGTCTGCCTGCACGACACCGGCGCCTACTCGCTCGGCCGGAGCAACAACTTCATCCGCACCCGGGGCGCCGTGGTGGCCCTGGACGGGGAGCTGGAGACCGAGGTCTGGGCGGCCGAGACCGGTGCCGACGTCTTCCGGCTGGCCGACCCGCACCGGGCCCCCGCGGACCCCGGACCGGTGCGGTGATCAGGGCGTACGCGGAGCTGCTCAGGCTTCCCGGCGCGAGCGCGGCGGCGGTCCCCGCCGCGCTCGCGCGCCTGGCCGGCACCATGGTGCCGCTGACGCTGCTGCTGACCGTCGTCGGGGCCGGGCACTCGCTCGCCGCGGCCGGCGGTGTGGGGGCCGCCTACGCGCTGGGCAGCGCCGCGGGCTCGCCCGTCCTCGGCCGGCTGATGGACCGTTCGGGCCCGACGGCGGTGCTGCGGCTCACCGGCCCGGCCGTCGCCGCCGTGCTGGCCGCCACCGGGCTGTGGGCCGCACGCGCCCCGATCGGGCTGCTGTTCGCCGCGGCGCTCGCCGCCGGACTGGGCACCGCCCCGGTCGGCGCCTCGGTGCGCGCGCTCTGGGGCCGGCTCACCGAGGACGCCCGGCTGCGCCGGCTCGCGTACTCCTTCGAATCGACCTTCAGCGAGCTGCTGTTCATCGCCGGGCCCTCGATCGTCACCCTGCTGGCCTCGCTGGTCGGCGCCCGCAGCGCGCTGCTGGCCACCGCGCTGCTGCTGGGCGCGGGCGCCGTCGGCTACGCGCAGGCGCCGGCCGTCCGGGGCATCCGCCCGGCGGTCCCGGTACCCGCGGGTGCCGCGGGTACCGCTGCCGGCGCCGCGGCGCGGTCGCGGCGCGGCGCCGCCGCGACCGCCGTCCTGGTCGCCATCGCCCTCACGGCCGCGCTGTCCAGCGCCCTCGCCGTCGCGGTGACCGCCGTGCTGCGCGCCCAGGGATCGGCCGCCGCCCTGGCCGGCACCCTGGTGGCCCTGCAGTCGGTCGGCAGCGTGATCGGCGGCCTGGTCTACGGTGCCCGCACCCCGCGCGGCACCACCCTGCGGCGCTACCTGCGGCTGCTGGTCGTCCTGAGCGCCGCGCTGGCCACCCTGCCCGCCGCCGCGCTCGCCTACCGGGCGGGCCTGCCGGCCACCCCGGTGCTGGTGCTGCTGGCCGTGCTGCTGGCGCTCAGCGGGCTGCCCATCGCCCCGGCCGGGGCCGAGGAGTTCCAGCTCATCGGGGAGATGACCGCCCAGCAGAAGATGACCCAGGCGTTCGCGGGCGTCGGCAGCTTCATCGCGATCGGGGGCGCGGCGGGCTCCGCGCTCGCCGGCGTGCTGGCCGACGGCCTCGGCCCGGTGGCCGCCATGGCCCTCCCGGCCGCGCTCACCCTGGCCGCCCTGCTGGTGACGCTGGCCGCCCGCCGCGCCATCACGGCGGCCACCGACGCCGGCGCCGGCGCCCCGGAGCACGCCGCCGGCGCCGTACCGGCCACCTGAGCACCGCCCCGCCGCCCCGACCGCCCCGCCGCCCTCACGATTCACGGACCCGGACCACGGAGAGAAGCACCCCATGAGCACAGCCCCTGACGTCGTCGCCGTCATCGAGAGCCAGCTGTCCAACTTCGGACTGACCCCGCTGCGGGCCGCCCACGAACTGGGCTTCCACACGGTGCTGGTGAGCAACAACCCCGACCGCTACCGGGTGGTGAGCAGCGCGGAGGAGGTGTTCGGGAAGTACGTCGACGAGATCCTGGTCGCCGACACCAACTCCCTCGACGCCCTCGCCGACGCGCTGGAACCGTTCCGGGCCGACGGACGGCTGCGCGCGGTCATGACGGTGACCGACTACAACATCCCGCTGGTCGCCGAACTCGCGGCCCGCTTCGGCCTGCCCGGCCTCTCCCCCGAGGCCGCCCGCACCTGCCGCGACAAGCTCCTCATGCGCCGCGCCTGCCAGGCGGCCGGCGTCGCCGTCCCCGGCTTCCACCAGGCGACCGACGAGGACGACGCGCTCGCCGCCGCCGAACGCTTCGGCTACCCCTGCGTGGTCAAGCCGATGACGGAGTCGGCCAGCATCGGCGTCGCGCTCTGCCGGACCCCGGAGGAGGTCCTGGCCGCCTACCGGGGCATCAGCTCGGTGCCGACCGACTTCCGCGGCCAGCCCCGGCGCCCCGGCGCGCTCGTCGAGGAGTACCTGCTGGGCTTCGAGGTGAGCGTGGAGTCGGTGCTGGTCGACGGGCGGCGCGAGGTGCTGGGCGTCACCGACAAGGCGCTCGGCGCGCACCCGCACTTCGTCGAGATGGGCGACACCTTCCCGTCCATGCTCTCCGAGCCCGTCCGCCGCGAGTGCGTCGACCTCGCCCTGCGCGCGCTCGAAGCCGTCGGGCACGACTTCGGCGCCGCCCACGTCGAGGTCAAGATGACCGCCGACGGCCCCCGCATCGTCGAGGTCAACGGCCGGATGCCCGGCGCCGAGATCACCCAGCTGATCCGCGAGGCCACCGGCATCCACCTGCAGCGCGAGGTCGCCCGGCTGCACGCCGGCCTGCCCGCGGCCCTCACCCGCACCCGCGAGCGCGCCGCCGCCTCCCGCTACCTCGCCGCCCGCGAGCCCGGCACCCTGGAGCGCATCGAGGGCACCGACCTGGCCCGCCGGGTCCCCGGCGTGGTCGAGGTCGACCTGGAGGTCCACCCCGGCGAGCGGGTCCGCCCCGCCGAGAGCAACCTCGACCTGCTCGGCTACGTCGTCGCCACCGGCGACACCACCGGGGACGCCGTCCGCCGCGCCGAGGCCGCGCTGGGCCAGCTCACCCCGGTCATCCGCCGGGACACCACCGAGGAGCAGGCGCGATGAGCCCGGCCGAGCCGCGCACGCCGGGCGAGGCGCCCGCGGCGCAGGAGAGCCTGGTCGTCAGCCGCGACCTCGCCGGCGTCGACACCGCCCGCTGGGACGCGCTGCTCGGCCCCCGCGGCTTCTACACGGCCACGCCCTGGCTGCGCCACGCCCAGGCCACCGCGGGCGCCGAGCCGTACTACCTCACCCTCGACGACCAGGACGGCCCGGCCGCCGCGCTCGCCGCCTACCCCCTGGAACAGGACACCCCGTACGTGTTCTGCAGCCCCGGGCGGGTCACCGACACCATCCACCGGCAGGTCACCGGCGACGGCGCGCCCTGGACCGCCGAGCTGATGCCCGCCCTGGCCTGCGGCGGCCGCAACCCCTCCCACACCAAGGCCGGACTGCGCGGCGACCTCACCGACGGGCGGCGGCGCACCGCGCTGCGCCGGCTCGTCCGCTCCGCCGAGGAGCGGGCCCGGCGGGACGGTCTGCGGTCGGTGTCCTTCCTGTACACCGACGAGGACGACACCGAGCTGCGCACCGTGCTCGCCGAGGAGGGCTACACCGCCCTCGTCGGCCAGAGCGCGTACTCGCTGGAGGTGCCGGCGCAGGGCGGCTTCGACGGCTACCTGCGCCGCTTCGACCAGCGCCGCCGCAACAAGATCAAGCGTGAACTGCGGGCCCTGGACGAGGCCGGGGTCCGCTACCGCACGAGTGCGCTCACCCCCGAGCTGATCGAGCGGATCGCCCCGCTGGAGATGGCCCTCTACGCCAAGCACGGCACCCCCGCCGACCCGGACGCCTTCCTGCGCGTCCTGCACAGCATCGCCGCCAACGTCGGCGCCGCCGCCCGGGTGACCACCGCCGAGGTCGACGGCCGGCTCGCCGGGTTCGTCCTCTTCTTCGGCCACGGCGGCGAGTTCTACGCCCGCCAGGCCGGCTTCGACTACGAGCTGAAGGGCCGCATCCCGCTCTACTTCGGCCTCGTCTACTACGAGCTGCTGCGGGTGGCGCTGAGCGAGGGCGTCACGGCGATCCACTACTCCACCGGCTCGGACACCGTGAAGCTCTCCCGCGGCTGCACCGGGCGGCGCCAGCTCGCCCACCTCAAGGCCTTCGACCCGGGTCTCGCCGGGCGCCTCCAGGAGCTGGCCGCCGCCCAGCGGGCCGGCCGCGGCGCCGCGGAGACGATCTGACGGGCGGTCAGGAGCGGCGCAGGTCCAGCATCGCGAACACCTTGTCGTAGCGGCGCTCCCCGACCGCGACGTAGTCCGGCAGCCTCCCGTACTCGGTGAAGCCGAGGGAGAAGTAGAGGTGCAGCGCGTCGGCGTTGTCGCCGCGGGCGTCCAGGGTGAGCACCTCGATGCCCGCGGCCCTCGCGTCCGCGATCAGCGCCGCGGTGAGCGCCCGGCCGATGCCGCGGCCCTGGGCGGCGGCGGAAACCGCGAGCTTCTCCAGGTCCGCGTGCGGGCGGTGGGTCGGGCGCTGGTGGCGCAGCCAGTAGCCGAACCCGACCAGCCGCCCGTCCAGGTACGCCGCCCGCAGCGCGCCGTCCCCGGCCCGCGAGCGGGCCAGCACCTGCTCGACCAGGGCCGCGACCTCCTCGGCCGAGGGCGGCTCCAGCCACCCCAGCGCGGCGCCCGCCGCCACCAGCTCGGCCAGGATCCGGTGCGCCGCGGCGGCGAACTCCCCGGCGGCGGGCTCCCCGGCCGCCCCGGCCCGCTCGGCCACCGCCGCGGCGTCGAGGACGACGAGGTCGGCCGAGGCCACGGCGGAGGTCACGGCGGCGGTCACGGCGGCGGTCACGGCGGCGGGATCGTTCTGGATCATGCCCGGAAGCCTATCTCCGCGGCGGCGGCCGCCGTGCGGATCGATAGCCTGACGGGATGACAGGAGTCCTGGGGTTCGGCGCGCTGCTGGCCCGTCTGATGGAGCACCGGGCGCTCGACGCCGCCGCGCTCTCGGCGACGGCCGGAGCCGGCCCGGAGGAGCTGCGGGCCGTGCTCGACGGGCGGGCACCGACCGGGCGGCTGCTCAGGGCCCTCGGGCCGGCGCTCGGCCTGCACGCCGCCGACCTGTTCGTCCTGGCCGGGCAGCCGGTGCCCGACGACCTCACGCCGGTCACCCGCAACCCCCACTGGAGTGTCCGCGACGTCGTCTACGACACCGCGCAGATGCCCGCCGCGAACCGGCGCCTGCTGCTGGCGGCGATGCGGGCGCAGCCCCCGGTGGTGCGGGAGGGCCGGGGCGGGGTCGACCGGCCGTACCACCGGTACGAGCCGGGCTTCGGCGAGGTGCTCGTGCAGCTGACGCACAACCGGAACCTGCGCTGGATGTGCACGGCGGAGGCCCTGCACGCGGTGACCGACGGCCGGATCTACCTGTCGGCGGTCACGATCGGCGGGGTGGGCCGCGCCACCGTGGCGGCGACGCCCGAGCTGGTGGCCGGCTTCGCGGGGGTGCTGGGCATCCCCGCCGCGGACCTGGCGGCGCTCGGCGGCGTCGAGCTGCCGGACGGCCTGCCGCCGCTCCACCCGCGGGCGGCCGACGTGGCCGCGGTCGTCTGGGAGGCCCGGCGTCTGACCACCGCCCAGCTGGCGGAGGTCGGCCTCACCGCCCGCCGCCTGGCCGGGCGGTAGCGTCGACGCACACGTGGGCGGCGGGCCCGCGGGAGGAGGACGAGGATGGCGACCTTCACGCTCGTTCCCGGTGCCGACGGGCGGGCCTGGTTCTGGCACCGGCTGGTGCCCGAGCTGCGGGCCCGGGGGCACGACGTGGTGACGATGGACCTGCCGAGCGAGGACTCGGCGGATCTGGAGGAGTGCGCGCGGGCCGTCGTCTCGGCGGTGGAGCGGAAGGCGGGCCCGAGCGGGCCGCTGGTGCTGGTGGCGCAGTCGCTCGGGGGCTTCACGGCTCCGCTGGTGTGCGGGCGGCTGCCGGTGCCCGTGGCGGAGCTGGTGCTGCTCAACGCCATGGTGCCGGCGCCCGGGGAGACGGCCGGGCAGTGGTGGGGGAACACCGGCCAGGCGAAGGCCCGTTCGGAGTACGCGGCGGCCACCGGGCGGGGCGCCGATCCCGCGTTCGACCCGCTGGTCGACTTCTTCCACGACGTCCCGGCCGAGGTGACGCAGGAGGCGTTCGCCCTCGGCGCCTCGGAGCCGCCGGCCGCGATGTTCGCCCAGCCGTGGCCGCTGACCCGCTGGCCGGACGTGCCGACCCGCTTCCTCCAGGCCCGGGAGGACCGCGTCTTCCCGCTGGAGTTCCAGCGCCGGATCGCCCGTGAGCGGCTGGGCCTGGAGGTCGAGGAGATCCCCGGCGGCCACCTGGCCGCGCTCAGCCGCCCCCGGGAGCTGGCGGACGCGCTGCTGCGCACGCGGCCCGCGTAGCCGCCGGGCCCTCCCGGCCGGGGCCACTCCTCGGCCGGTTGAATGCGACCAGGTAGACCGTGCAGTGTCCGAGGCCGAGGGCCTGCGCGTACTGCTCGGCCATGGTCTGGGCCTCCAGCGGGTCCAGTGTCCGGCCGGTGGTGAGGAAGTGTTCCAGCAGTTGCTCGCCGAGGTTCAGTGGAGGGGTGTCAGCGGCCGTGGGAGCAGCCGATCTCCACACGGCCGGATCGGCCGGCCGACACGTTGGCGGCGTACCGCCGGTCCCCCGAAGGGCCCAGCGTCGGTGCCGGTCGGCGGTGGGCGGACCCCGACCCTGCACCACCTCGGGCACGACGGCGTCGCCGCCCTGCTCCAGCGCCTCCTGACCCTCGCCGACCGCCTCCGTGACAGGAGGTGGTCCGGGCCCGTCATCCCCGGCCCGCGACCGTCACCTCGGGCTCGTGCAGCACCGGGAAGTTGACCGAGTTGGCGATGAAGCAGCCGCGGTTCGCCTCCGCGTGCAGGGCGATGGCCTTCTCCGCCATGCCCGCCTCGGCGACCTCGATCCGCGGGTGCAGCACCACCGAGGTGAAGTGCCCGCTGCCGGCGGCGACGGCCATGGTGCCCACCGGGCGGTCGACGTACGAGGTCACCACGACCCCGTTCACCGCGCACTGGTGCAGGTACGACATCAGGTGGCACTGGGCGAGCGCGGCGAGCAGCAGCTGCTCGGGGTTCCAGCGCGCCGGGTCGCCGCGGAAGGCGGGGTCGGCGGAGCCGAGGATGGTCGGCAGGCCCTCGACGGCCACGTCGTGGTCGCGGGAGTAGGAGCGGTAGTCGCTGGTGCCGGCGCCCAGGTTGCCGGTCCAGGTGATCTCGGCGGTGTACGTGTACTGCCTGGCCATGCGAATGCCTCCGAGCGGGCGGATACGGGCGGACTCCGGGCGGACCGCGGGGCCCGGAAGGGCTACGGCGCCCGGCCAGTCAACCGCAGCGGGGCGCCCCGCGCGAGGCCCGGCGTCGTTCGGCCACCCGGTCGAGGACCAGCCGGGCACACTCGTCCGTGGAGGCCGGGAGCTGTCCACGACAAGGGCGTACTCGACGCCCCGGCGCACCACGTCGGCCTGTGCGGCGGCCGTCCCGGCGACCCGGGTCGCCGCGCACGCCGCCCCGGAGCACGTCCGGGCGATCGCCTGCAGGGGCGCGTCCTGTGCGGGCACCGCCCGCCGGGCGGGCGGCTCACCGGCCCGCTCCCGTACGCCGCCGCGAAGGCGGATGAGAATCGGGGGATCCCTGGGACGGTGGTGAACTCCGGTGGGATGCTGTGGCCTTCGTCCGACCTCCGCACCACCCCCGAGGGGAACGCCCATGCCGCTGTTCGGCAATCGCAAGAACCTTCCGAAGCCGCTGTGCGACGAGCACGGTCCGTGCAAGGCGCTGGCCTCGATCTCGGTCTTCGAGGTCCGGGACCGGCTGCGGCTCCTGTTCGCGCCCACCCGTTCCCTGGGGCCCGACCCGCTGGCGCGGCCGATCGACGACGAGCTGTCGGTCGTGCTGTGCGTGGACGGCGGCAAGCGGGGCGGGAGGACCGAGGCCCTGTCGATAGCCGAGCACGCCTCCGACCAGTGGAGCATCAGCCGGGCCGAGCTGTGGGAGAAGGCCTTCGCCAACCTGGGCACCGAGCAGCTCAACCGGCAGTCCTTCAACGCGACGAACGGCGACGTCCTCTACGCCGTCAACGGCATGGGGGCGTGGCCGGGCGCCGCCCAGGCCCTGCGCCTGGAGAACGCCCTGGGCGGGGCCGAGCTGCCGTACGGCGCCCTGGTCACCCTGCCGACCAACAACGCGTTCTGCGCGGCGCCGATCCGCACCGGCTCCTCGCTGAACGCGATCCGCTTCATGATCGACCTGTCGAAGCAGCTCCAGGTCAACGATCCGGCCCCGCTGACCTCGTCGATCTTCTGGTACCGGGACGGCTGGCTGGAGAACCTGAACGTCGGCGACAACGGCATGATGCGGCCGTCCGCCCGTTTCCGGGAGCTGGCGCGCACCCTGCCCCCCGCCTGACCCGCCGCCCGACCCGGCCGGGGTCCGGTGCCTGCTTCGGCACCGGACCGCGGCCGCGGTGGTCGGCGCGGAACGTCCTCAGCCGAGGAAGGCGAGGACCCGCTCGGTCACCTCTTCGGGCGCCTCGACGAAGGGGAAGTGGCCCACGCCCGGGAGCAGGGCGCCGTCCGAGCCCGCCGGCAGCAGCCGGAGCAGGTCCGCCAGGGCTTCCTCGTCCATCACCGGGTCCTCGCTGCCGTGGAGGTAGAGGGTGGGCTGGGTCGGCAGCTCGGCGAGGAGCGCGCCCATCTCCCACTGGTCGGTGCCGAAGGTCGCGGCCGGGAAGTTCTGGCGGTAGAGGCCGAGTCCCGCGCGCAGGTTCTCCGGTGCGCGCAGGGCGTTCTTGCCGGCCTCGCGGTAGTCGGTGGAGTCGAAGGCCGGGTCGGCGGAGCCGCTCCAGTGCTGCCAGAGCCAGTCCAGGTAGGCGAAGTCGTCGACCGGGACGAGCTGGTCGGCGACGCCCATCTGGAAGAAGTAGAAGTGGCTGTTCTTGTGGATCTGCGCGGGGTCGGCGGCCTTGCGCTCGTAGAACCGCAGCGGCGGGACGTCGGCCACCACGATCTTCGACCACCGCTGCGGCGCGTGCACCGAGGCGCCCCAGGTGGTGAACCCGCCCCAGTCGTGCCCGATCAGGACGGCGTTCCCGTCGCCGCCCAGGGCCTCGTGCAGGGCGTTGGCGTCGGCGATCAGGTCGGCCGTGCGCATGCTGCCGTCCGCCGGGACGGCGCTCGGCGCGAAGCCGCGCATGTACGGGGCGACGGCCCGGTAGCCGGCGGCGGCGAGGGCCGGCATCAGGTGGCGGAAGATGTCCGGGGTCTCCGGAAAGCCGTGCAGCAGCAGGGCCAGTGGGCTCTCCCCCTGTTCCACGTAGGCGAAGTCGATGCCGTTCGCGGTGATGCGCTGGACGTCCATGGGTGTGCGTGGGTTCCCTTCCCCTGTGTGGGCCCCGACCTGCGCCGGAGGCGGGCAGGCCGGGGCGTCGCCCGCCCCGGGACTCTCCTGGAACGAACGATCTAGTGGGATCAACGTAGCACGCACTGGAACGAACGCTCTATCCAGTTCGGGGCGGCTCCCCCGGTGGGGCGGGGTCACCGGACCGGGCCGGGGAGGGTCAGATCGACTCGAGCCACCAGCCCTGGTTGCTCCAGCCGTTGCTGTCCCAGAGCTGGACCTTGGTGCCGTTGGCGCCGATCGTGTTCAGGTCGGCGTCCAGGACGCGGCCGTTGTAGCCGTTGACCCAGCCGTAACTGGCCGCGTTCCAGCGCTGGTTGCTCCAGCCGTTGAAGTCCCACAGCTGGACCTTGGTGCCGTTGGCGCCGATCGTGTTGAGGTCCGCGTCGAGGTAGCGGCCGCTGTAGTTGCTCTGGATGTAGTCGACGGTGCCGTCGGTCCACAGGGTCCAGTTCTGGTTGGTCCAGCCGTTGCAGTCCCAGAGCTGGACCTTGGTGCCGTTGGCGCCGATCGTGTTGAGGTCGGCGTCCAGGCACTTGCCGTTGTAGGAGCTGTGGATCCGGTACTGGCCCACGTAGTTCAGGGCCGCCAGGCCGTGGACCGCACCGGGCCGGGCACCCGTGACGGCGCCGGCGGCCGAGGCCGATCCGACGCCCGCGCCGAGGGCGGCGGTGACCAGGGCCAGGATTCCCAGGCCGGTGCGGATCTGCTTGCGCATGACTCTCCTCGCGGAAGTGGAGATGAGCGGACGGAGCCCGTGCACGGTCCGGGAGCCCTGTGTCGACCGGGGACCGGGGAACGCGGTGCGGGTGACCACCCGGTCCGGTCCGGTGCCGTGCCCGATCCGGTGCGGGGCTCCGTGGCGCTCGCGGTGCCGGCCGACCGGCTGGCAGCGCCCATCCTCATCGCGGCGGCAGGCGTGCGGCCACGACGTTGACCGGACGTTCGCCCGACACTTCGGGCCCCGGTTCGGAGGCGGTGCTCCGGGGCCGGCCGGCCGGTCGGGAATTCGCTGTCGCTCGTCCGTTCGAGGCTGGTAGCGTCCTCGCCGTGGCAAAGCTGAACCAGATCATCGCCGTCGAAAAGGGCGTCAAGTCCAAGTCCTTCCAGGAGCTGACGCAGGCCCACCAGGACCTGCAGAAGCCCGCGCTGCTGGCCGGGATCTCCCGCACCTACCAGCCCAAGGACGAGGAGGGCGAGCAGCTGCCGCCGGAATCGACCCGGGTGCAGCTGAAGGCCGAGGACATCCTGCGGTCCACCGCGAACACCCTCACCCGGCTCTTCGACGTGACGGCCACCAAGGACTGGGCCAACGTCGCCGCCAGCGCCGACGTGGTGGTGGACGGCCAGGTGCTCCTCGCCAAGGTGCCGGTGCCGTACCTGCTGTTCCTGGAGAAGCAGCTCACCGACCTCTTCACCTTCGTGAAGAAGCTCCCGGTCCTGGACGCCTCCGAGTCGTGGAACCTCGACCCGTCGACGGACTCCTGGAAGACCGAGCCGGTGCGCACCATCCGGACCAAGAAGGTGCCGCGCAACCACGTCAAGGCCGAGGCCACCGAGAAGCACCCGGCCCAGGTCGAGGTCTACTACGAGGACGTCGCGGTCGGCTACTGGACCACGGTCAAGTTCTCCGGCGCGCTGCCGGCCCGCCGGGTCAACGAGCTCGCCGAGCGCGTGGAGAAGCTCCAGCAGGCGGTCAAGTTCGCCCGCGAGGAGGCCAACGCCATCGAGGTCACCGACCAGCGGGTGGGTGACGCCGTCTTCGGCTACCTGTTCCGGTAGCCTCACGATCGCCCGTCCGGGGAGCCGGGCGGGTGCGCCGGGCGTCGCCCTCCGCGGAGCCGGAGGGTGTGCTGCACGGCGCGCAAAGCTGACACTGATCAGTGAAGCTGACCGAGGGGTCACAGTGGGGGTTCGAATCCCTCCCCCGGCACCACCGGCCGGGGTAGCCCAAGCGGCAGAGGCAGCCCCCTGAATCTCAGACTCTCGCTCCAGTCTCAGCATTCGCCGCCGAACACCGGATCGACCGGGCGTGGACGAATATCGACGAATGCGGGTTCAAGTCCTGTCTGTGCCGCTCCGTGGCACGGTAGTTCAAAGGTAGAACGCGTCGATTTCAATCTGATCCACGACCCTTAAACGTGTCGGTGTGCGCAATTGGGCGGCACACAGGGGCCCGGGAGCTGGCTACGCTCCCGGGTCCTCTCGCATGTGCGCGGGCGCCGCGCGGAACCGCGTGACCGGCCGCGTGACGGGCTGTCACATACAGTCGGCTGCGGCGGTCGGCGGCCGACCGCGTCCCCGTGCTGTGCGGCCCACATCAGGAGCCCCCGTGTCCACGCCCGTGTACCGCTACAAGCTCACCGTCGCCGGGCAGGACCACCTGTTCGGCGACGTCTCCGGCCTGGGGCTGGAGTTCGAGACGGTCGTGTACCGGGAGGGCGGCGAGGACGTGGTGCGCCAGTTGCCCGGCGGGCGGAAGCCCACCACCGTCTCGCTGCGCCACGGCTCGCCCGACGGCTACCGGGCCCTGTGGGAGTGGATCGGCTCGGTCGGCCCGGAGACCGCCGAGCGCAAGGACGTGACGGTCTCGCTGCTGGACGGTGGGGCGGGCGCCCCGCAGGTGACCTGGACCGTCCACGGGGCCTTCCCGGTCGCGCTCACCTCCCTGGTGCGCCTGGAGGGCTGCGACCGGCCGGTGATCGGCGAACTGGTCCTGGGCGGCGACGGCGTCGAGGCCCTCTTCCAGGAGTGATGGCCGGGTCGTCAGCGGGTGGCGGTCACCACCAGGGCGCTGAGCGGGCCCTCGACCGGGCCGGGGCCGAAGCGTTCGGTGACCGCCGCCGTGGCCGCCCGGGTGACCTCATGCCAGGCGCCGGGCCGGGTCCCGGGCGTAGGGGCGGAAGAGCAGCGGGACGAGGTACCGCTCGTAGACGCCGGGGATCGCGCCTTCGAGGGACGTGCCGTCGTGCCTCCCGTCGCACCGCGGCGGGGCCGGGCCACCCGCCGCCGGGCCCGTCCCCGGGGCCCGGCGGTGCGGGTGTGGCACGGGTGCGCGCTCCCGGCCCGGCCGCGGCGCACCGGCGGAGGGGCGCCGCGGCCGGGGGTCACAGGGCGTCGACGAGGCCGCCGTCGATGACGAAGTCGGCGCCCGTGATGTTCGCCGCGCCGGGGCCGGCGAGGAAGAGCACCAGGTCGGCGACCTCCGAGGGGAGGGTGAAGCGGCCGGTCGCCGACTGGGCCTCGGCGGCGCGGGCCACGTCGCCGGGGTCGATGCCCCGGGACTGGCCGACCGTGGCGGCGACGCCGTCCGCGCCGCGCCACAGGGCCGTCTCCACCGGCCCGGGGCCGATCGTGTTCACCCGCACGCCGTGCGGCCCCACTTCCTTGGAGAGGGCCTTGCAGAAGTTGGTGAGCGCGGCCTTGGCGGCGCCGTAGTCGACGACCAGCGGGTCCGGCAGGCGGGCGTTGACCGAGGAGACGGTGACGATCCGCCCGTCACCGGAGGCGAGCAGGTACGGCAGGGCCGCCCGGGTGGCGCGGACGGCGGCCATGAGGTTGACGGTCAGGGTCCAGTCCCAGTCCTCGTCCGTCACGCCGGCGAAGCCGTCCGGCCGGGGTCGCACCGCCCCGACGTTGTTCACCAGGACGTCGACGCCGCCGTGGCGGGTGACGGCCTCGGCGACCAGGGCGGCGGGGCCGTCGGGCGTCGCGAGGTCGACCTCCACGACGGTGAGGTCCGCGCCCCGGTCGAGGTGGGCGTCGAGCTCCTCGGTGCGGCGGCGGGATCCGGCGACGACGCGGGATCCCGCGGCGAGGAAGGCTTCGGTGATGGCGAGTCCGATGCCGCGTCCGGCCCCGGTGACCACGACGGTCCGTCCGGCCGGGCCGGGGGCCGCTCCTGCGGGCGGCGCGGGGGCGGTCATCGCCGGGTCTCCGCTGCGGAGTCGACCAGCAGGACGAGTTTGCCGCGGACGTGGCCCTGTTCGCTGAGGCGGTGGGCCTCGGCGACCTCGGCGAGCGGGAAGGTGCGGGCGACGGGGAGCGAGAAGCGCCCGGCGGCGACCAGCTCGCCGACGGCGTCGAGCGCGTGCAGCGCCCGGTCGTCCCCACCGCTGCTGAACCTGACCCCGTGCTCCCGGGCCCCGGCGTAGTCGGCGATGGTGACGACGCGTCCGGCGCCGCCGGCGAGGTCGACGAGCTCGGGGAGCACGCCGCTGCCGGCGACGTCCAGCGCGGCGTCGACGCCCTCGGGGGCGAGGGAGCGCACCCGGTCGACGAGGCCCTCGCCGTAGCCGACCGGTTCGGCGCCCAGCGAGCGCAGGTACTCGTGGTTGGCCGCGCTCGCCGTCCCGATCACGCGGGCGCCGCGCGCCACGGCGAGCTGGACCGCGGCGCTGCCGACGCCGCCGGAGGCGCCGTTGACGAGCAGCGTGGTGCCGCCGGTCACGCCGAGCAGGTCGAGCGTACGGGTGGCCGTCTCGACGGCGGTGGGCAGTCCGGCGGCCTCGGTGAACCCGAGCGGGGCCGGGATCGGCGCATAGGAGTCGAGCACCGCCAGCTCGGCCTGGCCCGCGCTCCGGGCGGCGTGGCCGTAGACGCGGTCGCCGACGGCGACGTCCGTGACGCCCTCGCCGAGTTCGTCGACGACGCCCGCCGCCTCCTGGCCCAGGGTCTGCGGGAGGTCACCGCCCATCAGGCCCCGGCGCGTCTTCCAGTCGAACGGGTTGACGCCGGCCGCGCGCACCGCGATCCGGACCTGGCCGGGGCCCGGGTGCGGATCGGGGAGGTCGGCGACCTCCAGGACCTCCGGGCCCCCGAACCGGCGGAAGAGGACTGCCTTCATCGTTCGCTCGCTCCTGTCCCGGCCCGGTGCGCCCCTGGGCGGTGCGGGGGCCGGTCGACGGTGGGTCCGTTCCAGGCTGCGGGAACCGGGGGCTTCCGGCACGTCGGCGCACGCGGGCGGCGCCGGCCGTCAGGCGGCGGGCCCGCGGGGCGTGATCCGGTGGGCGAAGGGGACGGTGCCCGGGTCCAGGGCGGTGGCGCCGCCGTCGACCGTGAGCGTCGCGCCGTTGACGAAGGAGGCGGCCGGCGACAGCAGCCAGGCGATGGCCTCGGCGACCTCGCGCGGATCGGCGGGACGGCCCGCGGGCAGCAGCCGGGTGGCCTCGGCGTAGGCCGCGTCCCGGCCGGCCCCGCCCTCGCCCAGCCCCGCCTCCTCGGCGAACCTGGCCATCCTGCGGTCGGCCATCTCGGTGCGCACCCAGCTGGGGCACACCGTGTTGGCCCGCAGCCCCCGGGCGCCGTAGTCGACCGCCAGTGAGCCGCACAGCTGCAGCAGGGCCGCCTTGGACGCGGCGTACGCGGCGTTGCCCGTGCCGTTGCGCAGCGCCGAGACGGAGGCGACGGCGACCACGGCGCCGCGGGCCTCCAGCAGGTACGGCAGGGCGGCGCGCATCGTCAGGAACGGGCCGGTGAGGTTGGTGCGCAGCACCAGGTCCCAGTCCTCGTCGGTGATCTCGCCGACGCCGCCGCCGCGGCCGACCCCGGCGTTGACGACCAGTCCGTCGAGGCGTCCGTAGCGGGCGACGACGCTCTCGACCAGGCCGCGCACGGCCTCGGGGTCCGTCGTGTCGGCGGGGTGCGCCAGCGCGCCCGTCTCCCGGGCGACGCGCTCCAGCGGCTCGGCGCGGCGCCCGGAGACGACGACCTCGTCGCCGCCCTCCCGCAACAGCCGCGCCGTCGCCTCCCCGATGCCCGTCCCGCCTCCGGTCACGATCACCACGCGCTGCTCGGCCATGGGCCTGCCCCTCCGATCGACCACCAACCACCCCTGACGCCCCAGCAGTACCACAGGCGTACGACAGTGCGGGCGGCGAGTGCCCCGCCGCCCCGGGGGGCGAACGGTCCGGCAGGCCGGAGGCCTCGGTCGGGCGCTCGAATGGTTGGCATGCTGTGCGAATCACCCGTCCCGGGATCCACGCTCTCCGGGGGCCGGGAACCCGGTGTCCACGGGGCGCGTCCTCGTCGTCGGCCGGTGTGCCGTAGGGTGCCGCGCCGACGGGCACGGCCGGCGGACCACGACGGCCGGCGGCCCGGGGACGGCGAGCACGATCGGGACGGGAAGCAGCAGACGATGGACGACCGGACGCAGCAGGGCGACAGACCCGGGGGGCACGGCGCCCCGGCACCGGAGGCCGGGGCGGCGCGCCCGGCGGTCGAGGACGCGCGCCCCTGGGAGCTCCCGGAGTACCTCCACGAGCGCGAGCTCGGCGCCGGGGCCAGCGGCCGCGTCGTGCTCGCCCACCACCGGGAGACCGGCACCCCGGTGGCGATCAAGTACCTGCACGACCGGGTCGGCACGACCGCGCTGCGCGCCGAGGCCGAGGTGCTCTCCCGGATCGACTCCCCGCACATCACCCGGCTCTACGAGTACGTGGAGGGGGCCGAGGGCTCGGCCATCGTGATGGAGCTGGTCGACGGCATCGCCCTGCGCGACCTGCTGCGCGCGGAGGGCGCCACCACCGCGCAGGCCGCCCTGGTGGTGCTGAAGGGCTCCCTGCTGGGCCTGGCCGCCGCCCACGAGGCTGGCGTGGTGCACCGCGACTACAAGCCCGCCAACGTGCTCGTCGACACGGCCGGCACCTCGAAGCTGGTCGACTTCGGCATCGCCGTCGACAGCGGCGAGGACCGCGACGTCTCCGGCACCCCCGCCTACATGCCGCCCGAGCAGTGGGCGGGCCGCCCGGCGTCCCCGGCCGGGGACGTCTACGCCGCCACCGTCACGTTCTTCGAGTGCCTCACCGGCGCCCGCCCCTACGAGGGCGCCACCATCGCCGAACTCGCCGTCCAGCACGCCGAGGCGCCGATCCCCGCCGAGCTGGCGCCCGACCTCGTCCGGCCGCTGATCCTGGCGGGCCTGGCCAAGGACCCCGAAGCCCGCCCCGACAGCGCGGCCGCGTTCGTCCGGGAGCTGGAGGCCGTCGCGACGGACGGCTACGGGCCGGGCTGGGAGGAGCGCGGCCGCCTCGACCTCCTGGGCCTGCTCGCCCTGCTCGCGGCGCTGCTGCCCGGCGCCGGCGCGGCCGGCGGCGCCACCTCGCTGGCCCACACCGCCCTGGGCCCGCAGGGCGCGCTCGGCCCCCAGGGCGCCGGCCCCGCCCTGGACGCCGCGTCCGCGCTCGGCGCCGCCCCGGCCCCGACCCCGGGGGCGGGCGCGCTGCGGCGGATCGCGGGCCGCCGCGGCGTGCTGCTGCGCAACCGCGGCAAGGCCCTCACCGGCGTCGCGGCCGGTGCCCTCACCCTGGCCACGCTGGCCGGCCTGGCGGCCGCGGGCACCACCCCCGGCGACGCCCGGACGGCCCTCGGCGCCGCCTCCCCCGAGGCGACCACCACCCTCGGCCCGCAGCAGCCGACGGGCGGCACCTCCCCCGCCCCCGGCGACCCCGGCGCCGCCGCGAGCCCGACACCGACCGCCCCGACGGACTCGCCCACGGCCACCCCCGGCACGCCCGGCGCCAGCCCCGCCGCCTCGTCCACCGCCCCCGCGGCCACGGCACCCGCCGCGCCGGGCCAGCCCGCCCCCGGCCGTCCGTCCGCCCCGGCCTCCCCCGCCGGGCCGGCCCCCACCACGGCCGCGCCCGCCCCCGTCACCACCCCGCCGAGCCCGAGCGCGAGCGCGAGCCCGAGCCCCAGCCCGACGGTCGCTCCCGCCACCCTGGCGGTCAGCACGGTCAACATGAACTCCCTGACGTGCAGCGGTCGTTGGAGCCTGACCGCGACCGCCACGGTGAGCGCCCAGGGCACCGGCAGCGGGACACTGACGTTCAGCTGGTACCACAGCTCGGGCGGACGCGCGGTCACCGTCGCGACCGACACCGTGGTGATCCAGAACGGCACCGCGACCGTCACCCGCTCGCACGACTTCGGCTCGGCCGACACCTTCCCCACCTGGGGCGTGCGGGTGACCACCAGCCCGGCGGCGGCCAAGCCGGGCAAGACGTCCGACGAGACGGCCGCCTTCCTCTGCAACCCGCCCCGCTGACGTCCCCTCGCGCCTTCACCCGCCTCGTCCGTCCTCCGTTCCGTCCCGCCCTGGAGAAGCCATGCCCACGCCCCGCCCCGCCTCCGCCCCCGACCCGGGCGCGGACCAGACCGTCGCCCTCGGCGCGCGCCCGGTGACCGGTGACGGCACGGGCGCGGACCGGACCGTGACGCTCGGCAAGGCCGCGGGCGCCGACGTGGCCGTGGACCGGACCGTCGTGCTCGGCAAGGGCACGGACGTGGACGCGGGCGCTGACGTGGACGCGGGCGCGGACCGGACCGTCGTGCTCGGCAAGGGCGCTGCCGTGGGCGAGGCGACCGTACGGCTGCCTCGGGGCGCCGCGACCGGCGCCGGGGAGGAGGACGGGGCGCAGAGCGCGACCTTCCTCGACCCCCGCGTCTGGCGCAGCACTCCGGCGAGCGGGGAGACCCTCACCCTCGCCGACCCCGAGCAGACCGGGGGCAGCGTCACCCCGGCCGAGGCCCGGGAGACCTCGCTCAGTTCCTCGGCCGCCTCCACCTCATCCGTCTCCCCGACGTCCACCGCCACGCCGGAACGCCCGCTCGCCCCCGGGGAGTTGCGCCGCTTCGGCCCCGGTGTCCCGCCGCGGGCCGCCGCCGCGTGGCACGGCCAGGCGGCGGAGGCGGCCGGGCAGCCGCGGCGTCCCCGCCGGGTGTGGCGGTGGCTGGTGCCGCTGCTCGTCCTCCTGCTGGCCCTCGCGGCCTTCCTGTCCTGGCGCCACCTGCGCACCCCGGCGCTGGCCGTCACCGGCGTCGCGGTGACCACCGACCCGGCGGGCCCCGGCTGCGCGGGCACGGCGGTGGTCACCGCCGCGGTGGAGACCAACGGCGGCTCCGGCAGCCTGCGTTACCGCTGGCTGCGCAGCGACGGCACCACCTCGGAGGAGATCGTCCAGCCCGTCCGCTCCGGTGTGCACCACACCGACCTGGTGCTGCGCTGGAGCTTCGAGGGGCGGGGCGCCCTCCAGGCCACCGCCACCCTGGAGCTGCTCTCCCCGGCCGCCCGCACCGCGGCCGCCTCCTTCCCGTACCACTGCCCCTGAGCCCGGCCGACCGGCCGACCGGCCGACCCGGGCGCCCGACGGGCTGCTAGCGGAGTGCGTTCGCCGGCGACTGGATGAGGACGCACGTGAACCCGACGCCCCAGTCGTCCCGGTCGTCGCAGCGCAGTTCCCGGTCACCGAAGGCGTCCAGCAGGTCCTCCAGCGGGACGACGGTCAGCTCGGTGCCGGGCTCCGCGAAGTGCCGCACCTCGATCCAGCCCTCGCGGACGAACCGGACCAGCGGCGCGAGCTCCTGCGCCACGTGCTCCCGCAGCTCCTCGCCCACCAGCCCGGGCGGCAGATCGCCGAGGATCCCGAACGGTCCGGTCAGCCAGCCGCTCAACTCCATGGCGCACACCCGGAACCGGTCCTCGTCCTCCGACAGGTCCAGCTGGTGGATGGTGAGCGGGGCGCCCGGGGCGTTCACGGCTGCCGTCCAACGCCGGCCCCCCTCCTCGGTCGCCCGCAGCGAGAGATCCGGGGCCTTGGACCCGGCGTCCGCCCTCCAGACCCAGGTGGCCGGGTCGACCACCACCTGCTCCAGGTCCGCGCCCACCACCTGCGGACTGTCCTCCCGGACGAACGCGGTGCCGTGCGCCCGGCGCAGCGTCAACCACCCGTCCGCGACCAGCCGGAGCACCGCCGACGCCAGCTCCCGCACCCGCGCCGCCTCGTTCTCGGGCGAGTCGTCGCGCCACCGCGGCGCCTCGGGCGAGCCCGCCCAGCGCAGCACCGACGCGACGTGGTGCACGGTGCCGCGCGGGCCGGTCCCGCCGACGGCGCGGCGGACCAGCACCTGCTCGACGAGGGTCAGTTCGTTCCAGGTCTTCACGGGAGGGGATCCTGGCACATCCACCCGGTTCGCCCGGCGAGGATTTCCCCCGGCGGGCGACCGGGCGGTCAGGTCGTTCGACGGTGCACCAACCGGGAACGGGCGGCCGGGGCCGTGTCCCGTTCCCGTACGTCATGCGACCGATCCGCCCGAGCGCGGGTGCCCGCCATGCTCGTCACGGGCCGCCGGTCACCGCCGGCCGGCCCGTCCGAAGGCCGGGTCGGACGGGATGCCGCCGGACTTCGAGGCGTTGAGCAGGTGACGGAAGCGGTCGTCCTTGTCGGTCGTCCTTGTCGGTCGTCTTGATCGCCGCCGCCCCGAAGCCGGCGTTGTCGAGCCGGTCGCCGGGCGTCACGGGCGGCCGCCGAAACCCGGCTGCTTGTCGTCGGCGCGTCAGGTAGCCTCACACGTCGCCGAGTTCGGGCATCCGGCCCGGACGCGGCCGTCGAGGAATCCTGGAGACGCAACAGATGGTGAACCAGCCAGGTCGGGTCCTGCTCACCGGTGCCGCCGGCCGCATCGGCGCCTGCCTGCGGGAGTCGCTGCCCGCCCTCGGTTACCGGCTGCGCAGCTTCGACCGCCTCCCGGTGCCCGGCGATCCCGACGCGGTCGTCGCCGATCTGCGGGACACCGGGGCGCTGGCGGCGGCGATGGACGGCGTCGACGCGGTGGTCCACCTGGCCGGGATCCCGGGTGAGGCGCCGTTCGCCGACATCCTGGCGGCCAACATCGAGGGCACCTACCGGCTCTACGACGCCGCCCGGGCGGCGGGCGTGCGGCGGATCGTCAACGCGAGCAGCAACCACGCGGTGGGCTTCACCGAGCGGCCCGCCGACGGCACCACCGTGCCGGTGGACACCCCGCAGCGGCCCGACACCTACTACGGGCTGTCCAAGTGCTTCGGCGAGAACCTCGCCTCGCTGTACGCCGACCGGCACGGGATCGAGACGGTCTCGCTGCGGATCGGCTCCTTCTCCCCCGAGCCCCGCAGCGTCCGGATGCTCGCCACCTGGCTCAGTCCGGGCGACTGCACCCGGCTGGTGCACGCCGCCCTCACCGGGCCGGTGGCCGGCCACACCGTCGCCTACGGCATCTCCGCCAACACCCGGGCCTGGTGGGACCTCACCTCCGCCCGCGCCCTCGGCTACCGCCCCCAGGACGACGCCGAGCCCTTCGCCGCCGCGCTGATCGCCGAGCACGGCGAACTGGCCGCCGACGACCCGGAGTTCCGCTACCTCGGCGGCCGCTTCACCCAGACCGGCCGCTGACCGCGCTCATCCGTGGGCCGCGCTTCGCACCGGGGTGTGGGGCGGCCGTGTCGCGCGGTGTCGGGGCCGGGGGCGGGCGGTCGGCCGCGCGGATTCACCGAGGGCAGAACGCCGCTCCCTTCCCCCGGCGCCCGGGATCCCTAGGCTGAAGGGGTGAGCACTCAAGCGCCGAACGAAGCCCGCGTCATCCCCCTGCGGCCGCAGGCCGCGCCGTCCGAGCCCGTGCCCGGGGGTGCGGCCCGCGGCCGGCAGCAGCCGGCCGGAGCCCGGCCGGCACCCGTGCCCGTCGCACCCGGGCCCGTGCCCGCACCTGGGCCTGCAACTGCGCCTGGGCGTGTGCCTGCGCCGAGGGAGCCGCTCTGGCGCGACGTCGTCGGGGACGTGCTGCGGCGTGAACGGCTCGCCCAGGAACGCACGTTGAAGGACGTCGCGGAGGCCGCCCGGATCTCGATGCCGTACCTGTCGGAGCTGGAGCGCGGGCGCAAGGAGGCCTCCTCCGAGGTCCTCGCGGCCGCCGCCCGCGCCCTCGGGCTCGGCCTCGGCGACCTGCTCTCGCTCGCCCAGGACGAACTGGCCCGTTACGCCCCCAGCCGGGCGAGTCAGCCGGGCCGGACGGGTCAGGCGGGCCGGAGCCTGGTGGGACGCGGCCGTACGGCTCCCACCGCGCGGTACGACGGGCTCTGCCTGGCCGCCTGACCGCCGACCGGCGGCCGGCACACCCCCGTGGTACCGGCCGCCGGCCGCAGGTCGGCCCGCGCCGGGGTCAGGTGAAGGCGAGCCGCCGGTTCAGCACCTCGTCGGCGATCCCGTAGGCGACGGCCTCCTCGGCGGTGAGCACCTTGTCCCGGTCCATGTCCGCGCGCAGCGTCGCCGCGTCGTGGTGCGTGTGCCGGGAGAGCACCTCCTCCACCTGCGCGCGGATGCGGACCATCTCCTTGGCCGCGAGGCTGAGGTCGGAGACCGTCCCCTGCCGCCCGCCGCTGGCCGGCTGGCCGAGCAGCACCCGCGCGTGCCGCAGCACGAACCGCCGCCCGGGGTCCCCGCCGGCCAGCAGCACCGCCGCCGTCGACGCCGCCTGGCCGACGCAGAAGGTGGAGATCGGCGCCTGCACGAAGGTCATCGTGTCGTAGATCGCCATCAGTGAAGTGAACGATCCGCCGGGCGAGTTGAGGTAGATCGAGATCTCGCGCTCCGGGTTCTCCGCCTCCAGGTGCAGAAGCTGCGCGATGACCACGTTGGCGACGCCGTCGTCGATCTCGGTGCCGAGGAAGATGATCCGCTCGTTCAGCAGCCGGCTGAAGACGTCGTAGGAGCGCTCGCCCTGCGCGGTGCGCTCGATCACGTACGGAACGGTGTACGAGCCCATGTCACAGCCCCATCCGTCGGCGCGAGGAGGCCGGGCGGATGTCGGCGAGGGACTCCACCACCCGGTCCACGATTCCGTACTCCCGGGCCTGTTCGGCCGTGAACCAGCGGTCCCGGTCACCGTCGCGGGCGATCGTCTCCTCGCTCTGCCCGGTGTGCTCGGCGGTGATCCGCTCGATGGCCTTCTTGGTGAACTGGAGGTTCTCCGCCTGGATCACGATGTCCGCGGCGGTACCGCCGATGCCCGCCGAGGGCTGGTGCATCATGATCCGCGCGTTCGGCAGCGCGAACCGCTTGCCGGGGGCGCCCACGGTGAGCAGGAACTGGCCCATGCTGGCGGCGAACCCCATCGCCAGCGTCGAGACGTCGTTGGGGACGAGCCGCATGGTGTCGTAGATGGCCAGACCCGCGGTGACCGACCCGCCCGGGCTGTTGATGTACAGGCAGATGTCGGTACGCGGGTCCTCCGCGGACAGCAGCAGCAGCTGCGCGCACACCCGGTTGGCCGACACGTCGTCGACCTGGGTGCCGAGCAGGACGATCCGCTGGGCGAGCAACTGCGCGGCGAGCTGGTCGTCGAAGCGGCTGGGCGGGGTGTCGCCCTCCCCCGCGCGGGGCGGGAGCGCGGCCGGTGAAGTCATCGGTCCTCCTTGTCGGGGCTGGGCTTGTGCCGTCCACTCCACTGTCGGCCCCGGAGGCGCCCCGGACGGGGTTTCTCTGCCCGCCGCAGATTCGCCACCGGCAGAGGCGCGCGGCGGCTCCGCGGGAGGCGGGGCGGGAAGCTGCCGGTGGACCTGCCGCTCGGCGCCGGGCAGCGGGCCTAGCGTGGGGTACGGCGCCGCAGCAAGAACTGATAGACCGTCAACTCATGATTCTCCGAGAGGACTTCACGACCACCCATGTCCAGACTCCGCTCCCGGGTCGCCGCACTGGCCGCCCTCACCACGATCGCGCTCGGCGCCGTCGCCACCGGCACCGCGAACGCCGCCCCGGTTGCCCCGAAGGCTCCGGCCGCCTCGCCGGCCGCCGCCCCGGCCGTGGCCGCCGCGCTGTCCGAGCCCACCCACATCCCGATGAACAGCGTGCTCAACCGCAACCAGGCCTGGTACTCGCCGGACCGCCACATCATGCTGGCCATGCAGGGCGACGGCAACGTCGTCGTGTACCGCGACACCACCCCGATCTGGGTGGCCAAGGGCGCCATCCCCCGGGGCAACGTCCTGGTCATGCAGGGTGACGGCAACCTCGTCGTGTACGCCGCCGACAACACCCCGCTGTGGGCCAGCAACACCGACCGCAACCCCGGCGCGGAGCTGGCCGTCTACAACGAGGGCGCCATCGCCGTCCAGCTGAACGGCAAGGTCCTGTGGAGCAGCGTCCAGTCGGCGCCGACCCTGCCCCCCTGCCCGCCGTGGGGCCCGCCCTACCCGGGCCAGATCACCTACCCGTGGTGCCCGGTCTGGCCCTTCCCGAGCTGACCCGCCGGGCCGGAGGATCTCCCCGGAGGACGGCATCCGAACGGCCACCGGGCCCCGGCCCGTACCCCCTGCCACCCCTCGGGGCAGCGGGAGTACGGGCCGGGGCCCGGTGGCACCGGTGGTGGGCGAGGGCGGATTCGAACCGCCACAGCCGAAGCGGGGGCTTTACAGGCCCTTGGGCTCTCCCGTGCCCGGCTCGCCCTCGGCGGAGAGTGCGCGGATCGAACGCGCGCGGGTGTGACCCCGACGACGGCTTAGCAAGCCGCTGCCTTACCACTCGGCCAACTCTCCCTACGGTGCTGCGCTGTTGTGCGCTGCGCTGCCGGACGAGGATTCGAACCCCGATCGCCTGATCCAGAGTCAGGAGTGCTGCCTGTTGCACCATCCGGCACGGGGGCGGCACAGGAAAACGGGCCGCCCGGGCGGGGAACGATCCCCGGGGCGGCCCGGCGGGAAGCCGGTCAGCGCGCTACGAGGCCGTTCCCGTGCTCTGGGAACTGCGGTCACTGGAGGAGCGCTGATACGACCGGACGCGGGTGGTGGTGACGGTGTTCACGGTCGTGCTCCTTCCTGGGCCTGTGCGGCGCGATGGGCCCACTGTGCCGCACCCGTGGCGGGGGGACAACCGTTTTTCCGGGCCCCGAGGTTCAGGGGCTCAGGGGTTCAGGGGTTCAAGGACTCAGGGGTTCAGGGGGCGGCGAAGAGGGCGGGGAAGGCCGGGGCGAGCCAGGGGCGGCGGCCCCAGGCGAGGACCTTGCCGCGGGTGAGGGCGGCGGTGGCGGTGTAGCGGCCCAGGGCGATGAGGAGGAACGCCACCGGCCCGGTGAGGATCGTGCAGTCCGGGCGGCGCGGCGGTTCCCGGCTGACCACGGCGGCGCCGTCGGTGAAGGTGACCGCGAACCCGTCGAGACCGCGGATGCGCAGCCGGTAGCAGGCGCGGTGGCCGGCCGCGGCGCGGGCGTCCACCACCCGGGGCATGGCGGTGCGCAGGAACGGCAGGGTCAGTGCGGCGCGGTGCCGGTCGATCGGGTGCGGGCGCCCGAGGGCGACGGCGATGTCGTAGAGGTGGCCCAGCATGTGGGTGAGCAGGTAGGCGCCGAGGGTGTCCAGGTCCATCGGGCCGAGCGGGGTCCGTACCGGTTCGGTTCCGGCCCGCGGGCCGGCCGCCGCGGTGAACTCCCGTGCCCAGCGGGCGATCTCCCCGGCGAGCACGGCCGGGCGCCGCTCGGGCCGCTCGGCCAGCGAGGCCTCGTTCGCCGCGGCCAGCGAGCCCGGAGTGCCGTCCCCGTACGGCCGTTCCTCGCCGACGGCCAGGGCGGCCATCAGCTCGTTGGCCATCGCCAGGTGGGCGGCGGCCTCGGCGACCGTCCACGCGGCGCCGGGTATCGGGGTGTCGCCGCGGGCGCCGGCGAGCAGCGCGACGGCCTCGTCGCCGACCGCGGTGACCGCCTCGAGGAGCGCGGTGCGCGCGGCACCGGCGGAGGGCTGGGGGAAGGTCATAGTGGAGAAGAGTGACCGACTCCCGTACTGCTGTCCAGAGCCGTGACCCGCACCTCCGGTGGGCGGCGCGGGTCACCCGGGAGCGGTTCAGGACCGACGGCGCCGGCGGCCGACGAGCAGGAGCGCGCCGGCACCGAGGACGGCGAGGGCGGCGGCGGCGCCGGCCGTGACGGTGTCGGACTCGGTCTCGGTGGCGGCGGGCACGGCCGGGGTCGCGACGGGGGCGGCGGGACCGGTCGGGGCGGCCGTGGCCGGGGCGGTGGGGGTCACCGGCTCGGCCTCGACGGCGGGCGCCGTGTCGGTGACGGGCTGCGCCTGCGCGGCCCTGGTGGTCCTGGCGGTCCTGGCGGTCTTGGTGGCCGTGGTCTCGGGGGCGGGCTCGGCGGCGGTCTTCTCGGGGGCCGGGGCTTGCACGGGCGCCTGGGCGGGTGCCTGGGCCGGGGCGACGACGTGGACGGTGCTGCCCTGGCTGCAGTCGGTGGTGCCGCGGAACGGGGTGGCGCCCTCGTTGACGAACAGGCAGGGGTCGATCGTGGTCGCGCCCAACGGGGTGGTCGCGTCGTAGGACACCCGTACCCGGGTCACCGTGGTCGCGCCGGCGTCGATGGAGGAGTCGCGGCCCTGCAGGTAGACGCCGGGCTTGTCGTCCGGGATGCCGTCGGAGACCTTCGGCAGCGTGGTCCAGCCGCCGTCCGCCCGGCGGACCTGGACGGTGGCGTGGTCGTCGACGAACAGGACGTTGCCGAGGTTGGTGTAGGCGGACGGGGTGGGGTTGGCCAGCACCGCGTCGAACTCGATCGGCTCCCCGCCGGCGACGGCCGTGGCGGGCACGTGGGCCAGCGAGCTGCCGATGGGGTCGACCGAGATCCTGCTGACCTGCTCGCCCAGGTCGTCACCCGATCCCGGCACGGTCAGGCGGGATTCCAGGGTGATGGAGCGGAAGCCGCCGTTGCTCGCACCGTCGTGCGGCAGGCCCATCGGGGCGCCGATGCGCAGGTCCAGCGTCACGGTCGCGCCGGCCGGGACCGCGATGGCGCCGGTCGTGCCGTCGTAGGTGGCCTCGCCGGCGCCGCCGTGGAAGTCCAGCGGGACGGGCGTCCAGGTGCCGTTCGCCGGGTCCTTGTAGTCGATCGTGATCGCGTGCGGCGGCGTGCCCGCCTCGGTGATGGTCTGCAGGAGCAGGGCGTAGCGGGTGTCCTCGGTGCCGTTGTTGGTGATGGTCCCGGTGAACGCCACCGGCCGCCCGGCGAAGCCGACCGCCGCCGGGGCCTGGACGGTCAGCGTCCCCGTGCGGGTGCCGTGCGGGGCCTCGGCGAAGGCCTGCGCCGGGAGGGCGAGCGAACCGCCGAGCGCGAGGACACCGAGCGTGGCGGCGACGACGGCGCGACGGGAACGGCGGACGTGGGTGGTGCTGGACATGGTTCCCCCTGGAAGCATTCTTGTCGTGGGCATGACGAACACGGGGTTCGGCTGCACCGGTGCAGGACGGACGAAACGACGTGGGTGAGCGGGCCGGCGACGGCGGAGCATCGCCCGGCTTCGGAAGGTGGTCCCCTTCCGCGCCTCTCATCTGACTGGACGTGTGGCCCCCGCCGGGGTTGCAGGTGGATCCGAGAATTTTTTCCGCCCCTCGGACCACCCCCTCCCACCGGCCCCTCGCACCGACCCGGGAGGCCCGTCGCCGGGCGCGCCGTAATCGCGGCGGCGGACGCTCGTTGGGCCGGACGAGACCGCTGCAGCGCGACGGAAGAGGCACCCCGCATGTCCGGCGTAGAGACCACTCCCGCGACGCGGCACCCGGCCGTACGGCTGCCCCCGGCCCGGCGGCCGGTGCGGGCCGGGGCGGTGCCGCGCCGAGCGGGGCGGTCCCGCCGGGCGTGGGCCGTGGCCGCGGAGGGCGGCACCGCGCTGGCGAGCGGGGTCGGGTTCCTGCTGTGGGCCCGGGGCATCGACGTCGACCCGCTGACCCGCGTCGGGCAGGTCAGCGGCCTCGCCGCGCTCCAACTGCGGGCGGCCGTCGTCGCGTTGCCCGTCCTGGCGGTGGTGCTGTGGGCGGCGCACCGGGCCGGGCCCCGGCGTTACCCGCTGGTGCTGCGCCTGGGCTGCGCGGCGGCCGCGGGGCTCGTCACCGGGCTGGTGGCCGGCGGGATCGCGGTGGCCCTGCACGGCACGCCGTGGGCGCTCGGCGGCCAGGACGGCGACCCGGCCGTGCTGCAGGCCTACGCGATGACCTTCCTGCACCGGCACGAGCTCCCCCCGGTCTACCCGCCCGGGTTCGTCGTGCTGCTCGCCGAGTGGACCCGCCACGTGCGGCACGGCCACGCCGGATTCGCCCTCCAGGACCTGCAGTTGCTGCTCAGCGCGGTGTTCGGCCCGCTGGCGTACCTCGCCTGGCGGGTGCTGCTGCGCCCGGTGTGGGCGCTGGCCGTGGCGCTGCCCGCCTCGGTGCTGTTCCTCGACCCGATCCGGCCGTACAGCCACCTGGTGATGGTGGTGCTGCTGCCCGTCCTCGGCCTCCTGCTCGCCCGGCTGGCCACCGTGCACACCCGGTCGCCGCGCGCGGCGGCCCGGTCGGGGGCGGGCATCGGCGCGCTGCTGGGGGCGCTGTTCCTGGTCTACTCGGGCTGGTTCGTCTGGTCGACGCCCGGGGTGCTGGTCGCCGTCCTCGCCCTGGCGCCCTGGCGCCGGGGGCGCGCCGCCCTGCTGCGCGCCGCGGTCTTCGTCGGTGCCACCGCGCTCGCCGCCGCCCTGGTCGGCTTCCCGCTGCTGAAGCGGATGGTGACCACCGGGACCTCGACGGTCGACCGCTACGCCTATTCCGACGTCTTCGGCAACCCGGCCTACGTCCTCGGCTGGCGCTCCGACCGCGCGGGTTCCCTGACCGGCTGGGGCAACTGGCCTTCTCCGGGCGAGCTTTCGGGGCAGTCGGCGGTCACCGTGCTGCTGCTCGCGGGCCTCGCCCTGGCGCTCGCCCTCGGCCTGCGCCGCCCGCCGGTGACCGCCGCCCTGGCCTGCCTGGGCAGCGCCTGGCTGCTGCGGTTCTGGTTCGCCGCGCACATGGAGCACGACCAGGCCGTCATGCTCTACCCGCGCACCACCTGGCTGATCCTCTACAGCCTGCTGACGCTGACCGTGCTGGCGGCGATGCTGCTCGGCGCCCGGCTGCGCGCGCTGCGCCACCGCCTGCCGCGCCCGTCCCGGCCGCTGCCGCCGTCGACGGGCCACCGGCTGACCGCCGGGGCGCTGTGCGCGCTGGTCCTCTTCGGCGCGATGGCGGCCTCCTGGTCGGCCGACCGGTACCTGCCCACCGACCCGGGCGAGGGCACCATGGGCCTGGACGCCTGGCGCGCCCACACCCTGCAGCGCGCCGACGGCACCTGTTCCCCCTACGCCCCGGCCGGCACCTGCCGGGCCCCGCAGGCCCTGGACGCGTGGGTGGACTCCCCTCCCGACCAGCTGCTGTGGTGCGGCAGCGTGCCCTTCGACACCGCCCACTGGCGGTCCTTCTGCGGCCGGGACCTCCCCCGCCGGGGCTGACCGTCCGGCGGCGGCCCCGGCCTCGACGAGCCCGTCACGCGGACGGGGCCGCGCCCGTCAGGACGGTGGCGACGGCGCGCGGCACGAAGTCGTCCTCGACCGGCAGGCGGCGGAAGACGGTCCGCACCCAGGCGGCTCCGGCCAGGAGGTCCAGCCGGCACCCCGGCGGCTCGGCCCGGCGGCTCGGCTCAGCGCGGGTCACCGACCAGGTCGGCGGCGGCCTCGGCGAAGGCGCGGACGCGGGCGGTGGTGTGCTCCGCCGGCCAGACCAGGCCCCATTCGAGCGGCGGCGCGCCGTCCAGGGGGACGTAGGCGACGTCGGGGCGCGGGTAGTAGCGCCGGGCGTGGGCCCCGACGGGCAGGACCCCCTGCCCCGCCCCGACGAGGGTGAGCGCCTCCTGGACGGTCTCGGCCACCGGGCCGGGTGCCACGTCCGGTCCCGGTGTTCCGTCCGATCCCGGTTTTCCAGCCGATCCCGGTGCTCCGTCCGGTCCCGGTACCGCGTCCGCCCGTGGCGGCGGCACGGCGGTGCCGTCCGGCAGTCGGAGCACCGGCACCCGTGCCAGGTCCTCGACCGAGGCCCCGCCCGGGCGGTCGAAGGGGTGCCCGACGGGGACGGCGAGCATGCGGGCCTCGCGCACCAGAACGGGGCCGCGGGCCAGGCCGGGCTCGTGCACCGGCAGGGGGACGAGGCACAGGTCGGCCTCGCCCTCGCGCAGCCAGCGGACCGTCTCCGTCGCCCGGGCCTCCCGCAGCCGCACCTCGCAGTCCGGCGCCCGCTCACGGAACAACTCACCCACTCCGATGAGGAGTTGACCGGCGGCGGAACCGACGTAGGCGACCCGCAGGCTGCCGGACAGGCCCCGCCCGGCGTCGACGGCCGCTTGCAGCGCCGCGCCGACGGCCGCCCAGGCCGGGCCCAGTTCGTCCGCCAACCTCCGCCCCAGCGGCGTGAGTTCGACGCGACGGCTGGTGCGCTCGAACAGCGACGCGCCCACCCGCCGCTCCAGCTTGCGGATGGTCTGGCTGACCCGGGCGGTGGACACCCGCAGCTTCTCGGCGGTGCGCCCGAAGTGCAGCTCCTGCGCGAGCGTCAGGAACGCCTCCGCCTCGTGCCGCTCGATCACCCGAACCCCCCGTCGTTAAGCCCCGGTTCACGATCATGACGCAGAGGGCCGTTGTTCGCCAACGGTCACGGCGGCAGAGTGGATCACGTCGAAGCCGATCCGCATCCCGCCCCCGGAGGACACCATGACCGCCCACCCCCTGCAGGCCCTGACCGCCAAGCCCGACGACACCGCCGCCGTGCTCGCCGAACTGCGCGACCGCGCCGAGATCACCGACGCCCTCTACCGCTTCGGCCTCGGCCAGGACCTCAAGGACCGCGAGCTCTTCGCCTCCGCCTTCACCGCCGACGCGGAGCTGGACTTCCGTCCGGCCGCCGCCCGTTGGGGCGGCGAGCCGCCGCTGATGACCGGCCGGGACTTCATCGTCGACACCATCCTGACCATGTTCACCGGCCGGGTGGACACCACCCACCAGGTCACCAACCCCCGCATCGACCTCGACGGGGACACCGCCCGCCTCACCGCCCTCGTCGAGGCCCAGCACCTGCTCAGCGCCGACCCCGGCACCCACGCCCTGCTCAAGAACCCCTACACCGTCGACCTGGTGCGCGACGGCGGCCGCTGGCTCATCCGGCGGATGCGCATCGACAACACCTGGTTCACCGGCGACCCCACGGCCGTCTTCGGCGGCTGACCACACCGGGGCCGGCCGGGGCGGCCAGCCCCGGGCCGGTGCGGTCAGCGGCGGGCCGGGGCCGCGGCGACGCAGAACTCGTTGCCCTCCGGGTCGGCCATCACGATGTGGTGCCCCTCGAACTCCTCCAGCACGCTGCCGCCCGCCGCCACCAGCCGTTCGGACTCGGCCCGGATCCGCGCCCACCGCTCACCGACGCCGCCGTGGCCGGGGACCCGGATGTCGATGTGGAGCCGGTTCTTCGCGGTCTTCGGCTCGGGGACCGTGAGGATGGAGAGCCGGGGCCCGACGCCGTCGGGGTCGCAGAGCCACGCGGCGTCGTCCGCGGACTCGCCCCCCGGGAGGTCGAACTGGGCCAGCCACTCCTCGCGGGTCCGGTAGGGGGCGGGCGGCGGCTCGTCCACGTACCCGAGGGCCGTCTTCCAGAACTCGGCGAGGAGCTCGGCGTCCGCGCAGTCGAGGGTCAGATCGATTCCTGCTGCCATGGCAGGACCGTACTGCGGACCTCCGACGGCCGCGGGAAGGCGCGGCACCGCGGGAGCACCCCGGGTGTGACAGGTGGTCAGGCTAGGCCCACGGCTCGGCCGTCCGGCCGTCCGGCTCCAGTCCGTAGCGCAACAGTCGGGCCCACTCGGGGTCGGCCCGGCGCTGTCTGGCCAGGGCTTCCAGGGCCTCGCCCGCTCCGGCGTCGGCGGCTCGGCGGCAGGCCTCCTCGGGCTCCGGTCCGGGTCCGGTCGCCTCGTCCGCCGGGTACTGCTGCGTGGCGAGGGCCCATTTGGCGACGACGCTCCCGCACATGGCGGCGTCGTTGACCAGTTCGTCCAGGGAGGAGTACCGACCGGGGCCGATGCGCAGCCACGGGACGGCGTTCTGGGCGTTGCAGTCGCCGGAGGCGAGCGCCTTGGCCAGGAGCCGCTGCATGGCGGACGGGTCGCCGTTGCGTTCGAGGAGCCAGGCCAGGTCCCAGGGGGCGAATTGACTACCGGCCGCGATGTTCGCCCGGTAGAGCCGGGCCGCTTCCTCCGGTGAGCCGTCTCGTTCGTGCATGTGGGCCAGGGATCGGAAGACCGTCATGTCCCGCTCGCGGGCCGCTTCCGCGGCGAGGCGTTCCGCCTCGGCCCGTCGGCCGGTCCGTTCGAGGATCTCGGCCAGGCCGTGCCGGGCGGACGGGTTCCCGGCGTCGTGGGCCTTCCGGTAGAGCAGGTCGGCCTGTCGGAGCCTCAGCCGCTGTTTGGCGGACCAGCCGAGGGCGACGGCGTCGTCGGTGGACGAGCAGTGGTCCGCGGCCGCCTCCCAGAAGGCGGCGCCGGGGACGTGGTGGCTGCGGGTCCGGCGGCCGTGCTCCTCGAGGTAGTCGGCGAGCCGGAACCAGGAGCGGGCCGGCGCGGGCGAGGCGTCCGGGCCGGCGGGGGCGTGGGGGGACGGGACCGCGGTGAGCGGTCCCGGGGCGCCACGGGAGCGGGCGGTGGCGAAGGCGAGGGCCTGCTCCCACAGGTCGGGCCCGGCCGCGTCCTGCCGGCTCCGCGAGAGGTAGGCCCGTGCCGCGCCGGCCAGCAGCGGCCACGGCAGGTCCGCGCTGTGCCCCAGGCGCCGGAGGTCCATGGCGGTCTCCATCAGGGCGCGGGCGGCCGAGGGTGCGGTGTCGTACCGCTCCACCAGGACGGGCGCGCCCGCCAGGTACTGGACGACCTCGCCGTCCCTCGCCTGCCGGGCCGCTTCGGCGAGGCGCGGGTCCGTTCGCGCGGCCCGGGCGAGTTCGGCCAGTTCCGGCCGGGTGAAGGCGTCCGGCACCCTGATGCTGCGGCCCTCGAAGAGCGCCCTGGTGTGCCGGTGGCACTCGTCGTCGAGGAGCAGCCAGTACTCGGGCCACAGGGTGCCCAGGACGAGGACGGGCCCGCGCTCCGGGGCGGCCAGCAGCTCGCGCAGGCCGGCGGCGGCCTCCTCGCCCATCGGGTTGGTGGGCTGCAGGAGGTACGACTGCGCTTCGTCGAGCCACAGCACCGTGTACGGGGCGATCGCGCCGGGTGTCCGCAGTGCCGCGTGGAGTCGGCGGAGCGTCAGCGGGTGCCATACGCGCCAGTGCGGCGGCAGTTCTCCCAGGGCCTCCCAGCACGCCCGGGTCTTGCCGGTCGACGAGCCGCCCACCAGAACGGCGGTGGTTCCGACGCCGTCGGCGGCCCGGCGCACCGCCGAGCGCAGTGCGGTGTCGTGCGCCCGCGCGACGTAGGCGGGGAGTGCACCGCCGTCGTCGTGGTCGGTCGTGATGCTCCGGCGGACGTTGAGGGACATCGGGTCGTCGAGGGAGTGCAGGGGCACGCCCACCGGCCCTTGTAGGGTCTGTGCTCCGGAGACGTGGAGGTGGACGACTCCGCCCTGGATCACCGGCCCGTGGAACGTGCCGCCGTTCACGGTGTTGTCGATGTGCTCGTACTCCGGTGACGCCACGTGCGGACCTCCCTGGGCTGATCACGGGCGGGGAGCCGCGCAGCGGCCGGTGGCCCGGTCGGTCCACGGTACCGGGCACGGGTTTGCCCGTGCCGAGGCGGTGTCCCGGGGTGGTGACGCAGCGTCGGGAGCGGGCCCGGGTCAGGAGGCGGGGTCCGCCAGGTCGGCGGTGGCGAGGGCCAGGGCGCGGTCGAGGGCGTCGTCGGCGGGGCAGGGGACGTCGGGCTGGACGCCGGTGCCTTCCCAGTTGGTGCCGGAGACGGGGTTGAGGGCGCGGGCGACGGGGACGGTGAGTTCCAGGTGGGGGTGGACGGTCCAGCCTTCGCGGGGGTGGGCGCCGCCGCGGGTGGTCTCGCCGACGGTCCGGGCGCGGCCGAGCTGCTGCAGGTCGTAGGCGAGTTCCTCGGCCGCGGAGAAGGTCGTGGCGCTGGTGAGCACGTAGAGCGGCTTGTCGGCGCCGAAGCGGGCGCCGGGGACGAACGGGGGCGTCCAGGACTGCTCGGCCTTCTCGCCCTGCCGGGAGACGAGGGTGTTGAGGTGGGTGCGGCCGTCGAGCAGGTAGCCGCAGACGAAGGCGACCGTGTCCGGGTCGCCGCCGCGGTTGCCGCGCAGGTCCAGGACGAGGGCGCGGGCGGGGGCCACCAGGTTGAGCGCCGCGGCCAGCGGCTGGGCGGCCCAGTCCAGCGGGAACAGGTAGGGCGCGAACTCCAGGACGGCGACGCCGCCGTCGAGGAGCTCCACGCGCGGGACGCCGCCCAGGGTCTCGTCGAACTGCCGCCGCATCGCGGTCATGGCCGCCTCGCCGAGGCCCTGCGGTACGGGCTCGGCGTGGTGCTTGAGGCTCAGGTGCAGGTCGCCGTTGACGGAGCGCAGGTCGGCGGTGACCTCCTCGGCCAGCTCCTCGGCGGTCCCGGCCCGGTAGGCGTTCGCGGCGCGGCGCTCGCGCAGCAGGGCCGCCAGGGGCAGGGCGACCTCGGGGAAGACGTAGTTCTCGGCGACCAGGTCGGCGATCGACTCGACGACGGCGGCGGTGTCCAGGGCGGGTGACGTGGTGGTGGTCATGGCAGGGAAGTAGACCAGCGGCTTGCGAAAGCGTCAAGAGCGTTTAACACTTGATGCCGTGAGCCAAGGACCGGACGACGACGTCCAGCAGATCAGCACCCCCCAGCAGCACACCGCGCTCGCCCACCCCCTGCGCCAGCGCCTGCTGTTCGCCCTGAGCGGGCAGCCCTCGACGATCAGCCGGCTGGCCGCGCAGCTGGGCGTGAACAAGGGCAGCGTCTCCCACCACCTGCGGGTGCTGTGCGAGGCGGGACTGGTCCAGGAGGCGGGGACGCGGCAGGTGCGCGGCGGCACCGAGAAGTACTACCGGCGCAGCGCCGAGCGGATGCTCGTCGCCGAGCCCCGCGCCGACGGCACCGCCGCGATGCTCGGTGCCGTCGCCCAGGAGCTGGACCGCTCCCCCGCCGAACACCTGCTGTCCCTGCGCCACCTGCGGCTCGGCCCGGCCAAGGCGGCCCGGCTGGCCGAGGCGCTGGAGCGGCTGGTCGACGAGGTGGAGGAGGACCCGGGCGAGCCGGTGCACGGCCTGCTGGTGACGCTGTACCAGCACGCGGACCCCACCGCCGGGCCCCCTCGCTGACCCCGGCCCGGCCGGGTCCGGCCGGGCCGGTCGGCACCCCTCGCCGGGCCCGGACCGGCCGCCCTGCCGGCTACAGCATGACGAGCAGCTTGGTGCCCGGCACCAGCTTCCGGTTGACGGAGGTGGACTGCACGAACACGGTGTACGACGGGTTGTCGCCCGGCTTCACCGTGGCCTCCGAGGCCGGCAGGCCGAGCAGCCGGCGGGCCGCCGGGCCGGAGAAGACCCGGCCGGTCATCCGGCCGGTGGCCGGGTCCTTCTCCGCCACCGCGAGCTGCTTGCCGGCCTGGATCTTCTCGCGCTTGGACAGCTCGTAGAAGGCGCAGCCGGTCGTGTACGGGTGGCCGGAGGTGGTGACGAACTCGCGGATCGGCAGCTGCTGGTCGACCGGGACGAGGATGTACTTGCCGGTGTCCAGGGCGTCGAGGTTGGCGCTGACGTCGGCGGTGTTGAGGTCCTGGCCCATGGCGAAGAGGTTCTTGGTGCCGCGCACGCCCTGTTCGCGGCCGCGCAGGAAGCTGGTGGCGGCGCTCTTGACGGTGCCGATGGCCTCTTCGACGCCCTGGCTGGAGTCGGCGTCCCAGATGGCGATGTTGCCCGCCGGGAAGCCGTACTCCTGGGCGGTGCGCTTGGCGAGGGAGTTCGGGACCAGGATCGCCGAGGTCCAGTGGTCGGGGAGCTCGCCCATGGCGGTGTGGATGCGCTCGATCCAGGAGCGCAGGACGCCGGCGCCCTTCCCGGCGCCCATCCGGGTGTGCATCTGGCCGCTCTGCGAGAAGCCGGAGGCGTTCTCCTCGCCGTCGGTGACGACGACCTGGAGGAAGGAGTGCTCGCCGTAGCCCTCCCAGATGTTCTTCAGGTCGTCGATGGACTTCACGGCCGACTCGATCAGCGCGGTGGCGCCGTTGTCGACCTTGTAGAGGCCGCGCAGGGAGGGCAGGTGCTTGACGTCCATGTCCCAGACCAGGTTCTGCACTTCGTGGTCGAAGGCGTAGAGGCTGATCCGGGTTTCGTGGCCGAGGCGGTCGGATTCCTCCTGCAGGCCCTTCACGAATTCGTCGACGACGCGCACGAGTTGGGCGGCGTGCTGGCGCATCGAGCCGGACTTGTCGACCACCAGGGAGACGTGGTTGACCTTGTGCTTGATCCTGTTCGCAGACATGGGTCTACCCCGTTTCAAGGATTGGTGTTTTTCGGCGCCTTTTCCGGCGCCCCCTCCGACGTGGTTTCCACACTACGAGGGGCCACTGACATTCCGTCCGGGCCCGGGGCGTTGCGGGGCGGTGACACGGAACGCGCCATCCGTCGATTGTTCGTCCTAGCTTCGCCGCTGTGCGCCGCTCCGTTCCCGGCGGCCCCGCCCGGGCCGGTGGGAACGTCAACGCCCGTTCCGTCGCCCGCACTTGGCCCAGGAGAACCCTCATGTCACGCTCGAGGCCCCTGAACGGTCCCCGACGCGATCGAGCCCCGGGCCGGACGGCCCGGGGCTCGATCGCGTCGGGGAGCGCTCAGCCCTCGGCGCGGGGGGTGAAGACGCCGAAGGCGGCGCCCTGGGGGTCGCGGATCAGGGCGATCCGCGGGCCGTTGTCCATCTCCGTGTCGGCGGGTCCGTACAGGACCTCGGCGCCCAGGCGGGTCGCGCTCGCCGCGGTGGCGTCCACGTCGGTGACCTGGACGTACGGGCTCCAGTGCGAGGGGACCTCCGGCGGGAGGGCGCCGTCCATGGCCATCACGCCGCCGAACATCCGGTCGGCCAGGCCGACCATCGGGTAGGTGTCGTGGGGCCAGACCTGCCAGTCGAAGACCTTCTTGTAGAAGGCGACCGCGGCGTCCTTGTCGCGGCTCGTCAGGTCGGCCCAGCCGAAGGCGTTCGGCTCGTTCACCACGCCGAAGCCGCCGAAGCGGCGGCTCTGCCAGACGGCGAACGGCGCGCCGGTCGGGTCGCTGAGCAGCGCCCAGCGGCCGAGGTCGCCGACCTCCATCGGCCCCATCCACACCTGGGCGCCCGCCTCCTTGGCGCTCTCGCAGGTGCGGTCGACGTCCTCGGCGGCGAAGGAGAGCAGCCACATCACCGGCTGCTGCGGGTTCATCAGCGGGGCCACGGCCGCGGCGGGCGCGCCGTCGTGGAAGAAGGTGGTGTAGCCGCCGTACTGCGGGTCCGGGTCGGTCTCGGCGGTCCAGCCGAACAGCTCCCCGTAGAACCGCTGGGCCGCGGGAAGGTCGCGGGCGCTCAGCTGCGCCCAGCACGGGGAACCAGGGACGATCTCGGTCACCTTCAACGCACTGCCTCTCGACGCGGTTTCCTGGGACCGGCGGCAACGGCCCGCCGTTTCCGCCGGTCAGGCGGCTGGCGGTGAGCCTAGTGGACCGGCACCCCGCCGGACGGGCACCGCGCCCAGCGCGTCGGACGCCGGACTCCGGACCCCTGGCCCAGGCTCCGGACGCCGGGCTCCGGACTCCTGAGGCCGGGCTACCGGGCGACCCAGGCGCCGGTCATCGCCTGGACGGCGGATCCGTCGAGGTCCTTGAGCTTGGCGCCGACGAAGGCGCGGGCGGCGTCGGAGGTGAGCAGCCGGAAGGCGGGCCGCTCGGCGGCGAGCTGGTCGGCGATCAGCTCGCCGACGGCCTGGGAGGTCTGGGCGTTGGCGAAGGCGTCGCGGGTGCGGGCGAGGTAGGCGGACAGGGCCGGGGCGTACGGTCCGGCCTGCTCCAGGGCGTCGTCGGCCAGGCCCACGTTGGCGACGAACTCGCTGGCCACCGCGCCCGGTTCGATCACGCCGACGGTCACGCCGGTGGTGGCGGCGACCGGGGCGAGGGACTCCATGAAGCCCTCGACGGCGAACTTGGCGGCGCAGTAGGCCTCGTTGAACGGCTGGCCGATCACCCCGCCGACGCTGGTCACGGTCAGCACGCGGCCCTTGCTCGCGCGCAGCAGGGGCAGGGCGGCGTGGGTGACGTTCAGGACGCCGAAGAAGTTGACCTCCATGACGGCGCGGACGTCGTCGACGCTCTCCTGCTCCAGGGTGCCGACGTGGCCGGCGCCGGCGTTGTTGACCAGCGCGTCCAGCCGGTCGAGCCCGGCCAGGCAGGCCTCGACCGAGGCGGGGTCGGTCACGTCCAGGGCGCGGACCTCGACGGTGGTGCCGGCGTCCTTCGCCGCCGCGAGCAGGGCGCCGGCCTTGGCGGTGTCGCGCATCGTGGCGATCACGTGCCAGCCGGCGCGGGCGGCGGCGACGGCGGCGGCCAGGCCGATGCCGGAGGACGTGCCGGTGATCAGGACGGTCTTGGTGCTGCTCATGGCGGTGGCCCCTCACATGCTTATGGTTCATAACCAATATGAACCATAACTATGTGAGCCGATATTCAACCTTGTCAAGCACCTGGCTAGGCTGGACCCATGTCCACCCCCTCGGATGAGCTCACCGGCGAGGTCCTCGGCCTCTTCGCCGCGATCACCCGCCGCTACGGCCGGGAGGCCGAGGCCGCCGCCGCGGCCCACGACCTGACCCCGCTGCAGGCCAAGGCCCTGCTGGCCGCCGAGCACCCGGTCCCCACCCGCCGGATCGCCGAGCGGCTGCACGCGGAGCCGTCCAACGTGACCGTGATCATCGACCGGCTGGAGTCCCGCGGCCTGGTCGAGCGCGGCGTCGACGAGAGCGACCGCCGCGTCAAGCGCGTCACCGCCACCGAGGCCGGGCGCGGCGTCGCCGCCGACCTGCGCGCCCGGATGCCCTTCGCCGCCGATCCGCTGGCCCGGCTCACGGCCGGGCAGCGCGAGAGCCTGCGCGAGCTGCTGCAGCTGGTCCTGGACGCCTGACGGCCGACCGCACCCCTTTTGGTCACCTTGACGAGAACCGGCCCGGGCCAATATCGTCGAGGTGACGAAAAGGGGTTTTTGCGATGGCCGACATCACCAGACGATTCGGGCTGCGCCACCTGCGCGCCGTCCCCACCGCCCACGTGCGCCACCTGCGGCGCGGGCGGGTCGCCCACGACGGGGCCGGGCTGGCCTTCTGGTTCCGGCCGCTGACCGCGGCGATCTCCGAGGTGCCCGTGGACGACCGGGAACTCGCCATGCTCTTCCACGCCCGCACCTCGGACTTCCAGGACGTCACCGTCCAGGCCACGCTCACCTACCGGATCACCGACCCGGCCACCGCCGCCACCCGCGTCGACTTCGGGATCGACCCCGACACCGGCGCCTGGCGCGCCGCCCCGCTCGACCAGCTCGCCACCCTGCTCACCGAGACCGCCCAGCAGCACGCGCTCGGCCTGCTCGCCCGCACCCCGCTCGCCGGGGCCCTCGCGGACGGCGTGGACGCGGTGCGCGAGCGGATGTCCGCGGGCCTCGCCGACGAGCCCCGGATCACCGAGACCGGACTCGCCGTGATCGCCGTCCGGGTGGTCGCGCTGCGGCCCGAGCCGGAGGTCGAGCGGGCGCTGCGCACCCCCGCCCGCGAACTGGTCCAGCAGGAGGCCGACCGGGCGACCTTCGAGCGCCGGGCGGTCGCGGTCGAGCACGAGCGCGGCATCGCCGAGAACGAGCTCGCCAACCGCATCGAACTCGCCCGCCGCGAGGAGCAGTTGCTCGCCCAGCAGGGCGCCAACGTCCGGCTGCAGGCGGAGGAGGAGGCCGTCGCCGACCGGGTGCGCACCGACGCCGAGGCGCAGCGCCGCACCCGGCTGGCCGCCGCCGAGGCGCAGGCCGCCCGCGAGCTCGGCGAGGCCCGGGCCGCGGCGGAGGCGGCCTGGCTGGCGGCCCACCAGCAGGCCGATCCGGCGGTGCTGCGGGCGCTGGCGCTGATGCGGCTGGCGGAGCACCTGCCGCGGATCGACAGCGTGACGCTCACCCCGGACGTGCTCACCGGCCTGCTGGCCCGCCTCGGCGCCCCCGGGGAACGGCGGTGACCCTCGCCCCGCGGGTGGTGCTGGTGCACCGGCGCACCGAGTACGAGGAGCTGGTGGCGCGTCACGGCACGCCCGGGCAGGCCGCGTTCTTCCTGGCCTCCCGGGGCCGTTCGGCCGAGGAGGTCGAGCAGCGCCACCACCGGCAGGCCGCGGCGCTGGCCGGGGCGGCGGCGGCCGTGCCGCTGGACTGGCGGCGCAGCCGGGTGGAGCGGGCGGACCTGCCGCGCTTCCTGTTCGAGCCCGGGGACGTGGTGGCGGTGGTCGGCCAGGACGGCCTGGTGGCCAACGTGGCCAAGTACCTGGACGGTCAGCCGGTGGTCGGGGTGGACGCCGATCCCGGGCGCAACCCCGGTGTGCTGGTGCGTCACCGGGTGGCCGCGCTGCCCGGGCTGCTGCGGGCGGCGGCGCACGGCGAGGGGGCGCTGGAGGAGCGGACGATGGTCGAGGCGGTCGCGGACGACGGCCAGCGGCTGCTCGCGCTGAACGAGGTGTACGTCGGGCAGCCGGGCCACCAGACGGCGCGCTACCGCCTGGGCACGGCCGCCGCGCCGGGCGGTGCGGCGGGCGGCACGCCGGACACGGCCGAGGCCGCCGAGCCGGCGGAGGCGCAGGCCTCCTCGGGGGTGCTGGTCGGCACCGGCACGGGCGCCACCGGCTGGTGCCGCTCGGCGTGGCTGGAGCGCGGCGGCCCCGGCGCCCTCACCGAGGTGCCCGCGCTGCCGGCCCCGGGCGCCCCGGCGCTGGCCTGGTTCGTCCGGGAGGCCTGGCCCTCCCCCACCACCGGCACCAGCCGGGTGCACGGTCTGCTGGAGGCCGGGCGGCAGCTGGTGCTCACCGTGGAGTCCGAGCACCTGGTCGCCTTCGGTGACGGGATCGAGGCGGACGCCCTGGACCTGACCTGGGGCCAGAGCGTGCGCCTGGGCGTCGCCACGACCCGGCTGCGCCTGCTGGGGTGACCGCCCGGCCTCCCCGGGCAGACCCTGCGCGTCCCGCCCACCGCCGGTCAAAGGCGCAGGTGCGAGGCCCCGTTGAGGTCCAGGACGGTGCCGGAGGCCCAGGTCGCCTCCGGGGAGGCCAGGTAGAGCACGGCCGCGGCGACCTCCTCCGGGGTACCGACCCGGCCGAACGGGCTCTGCCCGCGCAGGGCCTGCCCGGAGGCGCCGCTCAGGCGGTCGGCGACCCGGTCGGTGGCGGTGAAGCCGGGGGCGACGGAGGTCACCGAGATGCCGTGCGGCGCCAGGGCGACGGCCAGGGACTGGCCGAGGGCGTGCAGCGCGGCCTTGCTCGCGCCGTACGCGGGGTGGTCGGGCTCGCCGCGGAAGGCGCCGCGCGAGCCGATGTGCACGATCCGGCCGGGCGCGCCGCGGGCGATGAGGCGGCGCGCGACGCAGTAGCCGAGGTTCGCCGCGCCGAGCAGGTTGACGTCGACCATCTGCCGCCAGACGCGCTGCCAGTCCTCGTACGACACCTCGGCCACCGGGTGGGCGTTGTCCGCGGAGGTGGCCACGGCGGCGTTGTTGACCAGGACGTCCACCCCGCCGAGCCGCTCGTCCGCGGTGTGGGCGATGCGCTCGGCCGCGGCCGGGTCGCTCAGGTCGCCCTCGACCAGGACGTGCCCCTCGCCGGGCAGCGCGGCCAGGGTCTCCTCGGCCCGGGCCCGGCTCGACGCGTAGTGCACGGCGACGCGGTCGCCCCGCGCGGCGAAGGCCCGCGCGACGGCCCGGCCGATGCCCTTCGCGGCCCCGGTGACCAGGACGCCCCGTGCGGGGGCCGGGTCGTCGGCGGGCGGGGCGGGACGGAAGTCGATCATGCCCCTCACCCTGGTCCCCGCCGCGCCCCGGTGTCAACGGCGGAGGGGCCCGGCCGGCCGGAGCGGGCGGGCCCCCGGCGCGTCACAGGCCGGCGTTCTCCAGCCGGCCGAGGCGGTCGCGGCCCTGCTGCGCCCAGTTCTCCACCCCGTTGGGGTGCAGGGGGTTCGCCCACCACTTCATCTTCGTCCGCGGGAAGTACTCGCCCTCGGCCGCGTTGGCCTGCCCGGGGTAGGAGGAGCGCGGGTAGCCGGGGGTGCCGGGCTGGCCCGCGTCGTGCAGGAACAGGGCGTGGGAGTTCCAGCCGAGCGTGCCCGCGCCCTGCTGGCGGACCTGCCAGTCGTCGTCGGCCATCTGGGTCAGGGCCTGGCAGACGGCGTCCACCGGCATGCCCGGGCGCTTGAGGGAGGAGTCCAGGGAGGCGGCGTGCGCGAGGCTCTCGATCAGTTCGATGTGCAGGGCCGTCTGGGCCGGGTCCGGGCGCCGCAGCACCAGGGTGAAGCCGTGCCCGGCGAACTCGATCCGGAAGACGGCTTCGGCGCCGTGGCCCTCGGCCGAGCGGATCGCGTTGGTGAGCCCGGCGACGGCGGTGCGGAAGGCGCCGGCGTTCTCGGTGACGTCCCGGTCGTTGCCCGGGCCCTGGGCCATGGCCTCGTTCGCCGCGCGGTGCGAGAGCGCCTCGCGGCTCTCGCCCTGCTGGGCCGTGACGCCGGACAGGACCGGGAACAGGTGCTGGGCCGTCGGGTAGCAGGAGGCGAAGTTGACCGGGTTGAGGATGTCCCGGCGCAGCAGGTCCGGGCCGATCTCGTCGGCGAGGTCCATGGTGTCCTCGAAGCCGTACGCCGGGTCGAGGACGACGTCCAGCAGGTACCAGTAGAGGGCGTCGGCCCCGTCCCGGTGCGGGAACGGCGCGTTGTCCGGCAGGGAGTTGAGGGCGAGGTCGACCAGCTGCCCCACGTCCGCCGGGAGCGCGGCGGGCAGCGGGGGCTGGAAGGCGGCGCGGTTCTGCTCGCAGAAGTCCCGGACGGCCTGCTCCGAGCCGAGGCTCTGGAAGAAGCCCTGCCAGGTCTCCCGGACCAGGGCCTGGTCCGCCCCCGCCCAGACCTGCCGGGCCAGGTCCTGGAAGGCCTGCACCCGGTCCGCCGGGACGACGCGGCCCGGCATCGCCTCCCCGATGGTGACGCGCTGCACGGCGGCCGGCCCGGGCGCGGCCCCGGCGGCCTCGGGCTCGTGCGTCCGGGCGGGGGCCGGGCCGCGCAGCACCCGGGCGGCGTTGGCCTCCGCCTCGCGCTCGAAGCGGTCCGAGGGGTCGGAGACCCGCAGGCCGCCGCCGTTGTCGGTGCCCGCGACGGGGCCCCGGCGCTGCTGGATGACGTGGGTGAGTTCATGGGCGAGGGTGTGCCGGTCGTGACCGCCCTCGCCGAGCACCACATGGTTGCCGCTGGTGTAGGCGCGGGCGCCGATCTCGGCGGCGGAGGCCCGCGCGGCGGGGCCGGTGTGCACCCGGACGTCGCCGAAGTCGGCGCCCAGCCGGGCCTCCATGTCCGCGCGGGACGCCTGGTCCAGCGGCCGGCCGCTGCCGCGCAGCACCTCGTGGACGGCGGAGCGCTGGACGGCGGGCACCTCGTCCCGGTGCGCGTGGTGCCCGGCGCGCGTGGGGGCTCCGGCGTGCCGGTGGGGTGCGGGCCGCCGCTGCGCGCCCTCCCGGCGGAGCATCTGGACGACCGCCGCGTTGCCCACCGAGGCCTGGAGGCCGAGCAGACCGACCGCGGCTCCGGACGGGGCCGGGGACGGCCTGCGGGCCTGCTGCCGCTCGGCGACGGCACCGCCGCGACCGGCCTTCTTCTCCTCACGCACGCGTGCTCACTCCCTCGTCGAGGAGCGGCCCGCGGTCACACCTTCCGCGCCTTCCGCGCCTGCGGGACGAAGGCCGCTGCTGCCAGTACCGAAGTACCGAAGTACCGATCAGTATGCGGCCACCGGACTGACAACACACGCCCCGTTCAAGCAGGTTGAACGGATCCGCACCTCACCGGACCCGGTCCTGCCGTCCGGGGCAACCACCCGGGGCCGTCCGGGGCAACCGTCCGGGTCGGGCGGGGCAACCGTCCGGTCCGGCGCGGCCGTGCGGCGCCGGCCGTACGGCGCGGTCGGCCCGGCCGACCGCGCCGACGGCATGCGGACGCGCGTCACGCTTGGCACCCGAATCCTCACTCCGCGTGAAAGGATCTCGGTCGGCAACGTTCGTCTCGACATTCGCATCGACCATTCGTATTCGACCAGGGGACAGACACATGGCGGAGCGCCAGAACGGCACGGTGAAGTGGTTCAACGACGAGAAGGGGTATGGGTTCATCACCCCGGAGTCCGGGCCTGACCTGTTCGTTCACTTCCGTGCGATCGAGGGAAGCGGCTTCAAGTCCCTGGTGGAAGGACAGAAGGTCACCTTCGAGGCCGTCCAGGGGCAGAAGGGGATGCAGGCCGACAAGGTCCAGGTCGTGGGCTAGGCACCCGCGGCCCGGCCTGCGGCCCCGGCCCCGAGCGCCCGCCCGCCGTCCCGGCCGGGCGGGCGCCCCCGCGTCCGCGGTCGCCGTGTGCCGCGCCCTACTCGCGGGCGCCCGCGGCGTCGATCGCCCGCCGGCGGGTCGCCCGCCGGGTCGCGGCCGCCGCGGTGGCCGCGGCGACGACGGCGCACAGGGCGACGGTCGCGCCGATCCGCGCCCACGGGACCACCGTCGGCGCGCCGGCCACGAGTTCGCCCAGCGCGGCGTGCTGGGTCACCGCGGCGAGGACGGTCGCCACCGCCGCGAGGACGGTGCCGGCGACCACCGCGACGGCCGCCTCCGCCGCCGCCATCCGCACGATCTGGCCGCGCACCGCGCCCGCCAGCCCGAGCAGGGCGAACTCCCGCTTCCGGTCGGCCACCGCCATCGCCAGGGTGTTGGCGACCGCGATCAGCGCGTAGGCCAGCGCGATCCCCAGGATGACCACCGCGGCGTTGTCCGCCTGCTCGGCGGCGTGCGCGCGCCGGGCCTCCAGGTAGGCGTCGTAGCCGACGACGTGGGCGCCGGTGCCGGCCAGCGCCCGCTCCACGGCGGCCGTCTGCCCGTCGTCGAGCGGCCGGCCCGGGCCCTGCCGGGAGTCCAGGTAGACCAGGCCGGGCGCCATCGCGCCGGTCAGCGAGGCGGACAGGTAGGTGTCGTCGCCGTGCAGGCCGCGGGCGACGACCGCCGCGATCACGGCCGGCACCCGCGCCCCGGTCGGCAGCAGCACGACCACCCGGCCCCCGGCCGACAGCCCGTCCGATTCCGCCGCGTGCTCGTCGATGACCAGGAAGTCCTCGGGCAGCGCGGCGAGCGAGCCGGAGACCACGGGCGGCGTGACGGTGGCGCCCAGCGCCGCCGCGGGCACCGCCTCGGCGCTCAGCGAGTCGATCTGCTCGCCCCGCTCGGTGCCGATCCGGATGTTCATCGAGGTGACCGGGGTGGCCCGCAGGCCGGGCACGGCCGCCAGCCGTTCCAGCGTGCGGGCGTCGATCCCGCCGCCGCCGGGCACCACCACGCCCGCCGCGTGGACCTCCTGCCGCTGGCGGGCGAGTGCCACGGCGTCACCGGAGCCCTGCATCGTCAGCAGCGCGCCGACCAGCCCGACGGCCACCACCACCGGCGCCACCGTGGCGGCCGTCCGCCGGTGGGAGGCGAGGACGTTCGCGCGCACCAGCCGCGGGCCGGCCGTGGCCGAGCGGCGCAGCGGTCCGGTCAGCAGTCGGGCGAGCGGCCGCAGCAGGACCGGGGTCAGCAGGGCCACCGCGCCGACGTACAGGACCGGGACGGCCTGGTACTTGCGGGCGCTGGCCGCCAGGTACGGCTCGCTCCGGGCGATCACCGCCCCCGCGACGACCGCGCCGGCCAGCATCCCGGTGCCCAGCAGCCAGCGCACGGGCGTCATCACGCGGCGCTCCACCGCGCTCTCCCGCAGCGCCTCCAGCGGCCGGATCAGCGAGACCCGGACCAGGGTGGCGCCCGCCCCGGCCAACGCCGCGGCCACGCCGACGGCGAAGGCGGCCAGCAGCGGCAGCGGGGAGAGCGGGACGGTGAACCAGGACGGGGCCACGTGGTGGCCGAGCATCCAGGAGCGCAGCGGGACGGCGCACAGCGGGGCGAGCGCGCAGCCCGCGGCCGCCGCCGCGAGGCCGACCAGCAGCGCCTCCACCAGCACCATCCGCCGCACCTGCCGGGTGGCGGCCCCCACCAGCCGCAGCAGCGCCAGTTCGCGGCGGCGCTGCTCGGTGGCGAAGGCGAAGGTCGCGGCGACGACGAACACCGCGACGCCCACCGCGAGTCCGGTCGTGCTGCCCGCCATCGCCTGGACGCCGGCCAGTGCCTGGGCGCCGCCGGTGGGATCGGGGTCGAGCCGGGTGCGCTCGGCACCGGTGAGGACCACGGCCCGCCCGCCCGTCAGCGCGGACGGCTGCGCCCGGTCCCGGTCGATGACCAGGGCGTTGACGCCGGGCGACAGGCGCTGCGCCTCGGCGTCGTGGAAGAAGACGGCGTCCTCGAACCAGCGGGCGTCGGTGACCCCCACCACCCGGTAGCGGCCGGTGCCGTCGGAGGCCGCCGTGGCGGCCTCGGTCTGACGCCCGATCAGGGAGCGGTCGCCCCCGCCGACGACGATCTCGCCGGGGTCCTGCGGCGCGCGCCCGGCCGTCAGGCGGTAGCCCGCGAAGGCGGCCGAGGACCAGGGGTGGCCGGTCGTCCCCGCGGGGGCGCGGCCGTCGGCCGGCTCCCCGGGGGCGGGGCGCAGCCGGACCGGGAAGCTGCGGTCGGCGGTGGCCGCACCGGCGGCGGTCAACTGCGCCACGACCTCGGCCGGCAGCACCGCGGGGGCCTTCATCGGGCTCCCCTCGAAGCCCGCCGGGGCGACCACGGCCGGGGCCCGGCCGAAGCGCTGCGGCCCCGGGTGCGGGGTGCCGAAGGTGGCCGCCAGGGTCAGCGCCATCGTGCCGATCATCGTGGTGCCGAGCGCGAGGGCGAGGAAGGCGCCCGCGAAGCCCGTCAGTCGGTGGCGCAGGGAGGCCACGGCGATCTTCAGCACGGGCCCGCCCCGCGCCCGCCGGGCCGCGCGGCCCGTACCGGTAGAGCCTTGTTCGGGGTCACTCGCTCGCCTTCTGCGTGGGGTCGTCGGCCGCTTCGCCGGCCGGCCGTCGGCCGGGGGGCGCGTCGCGCACCCGCCGCAGCGACGGTAGGACCGGATGCGGGCGCCCCACCTCCGGGCGGGCCCCGATCTTGACCCTGACGCCCCCCTGACTCCGCGTCGGGGACGGCTCGGCGGGCCGGGTGGCGGGGGCGGCTCAGCGGGGCCGGGCGGCGGGTGTTGCGGGCGGTCCGCGCCCGGTACGCGGAAGGCCCACGGGCCTGCTCCGCCCGACTGATCCCGGGCGATCACCGTCCGTTCCGCGTTTCCGCAGGTCAGCTCGGAGTTTTTGACGAGCCGTGAGGTCCGCTCGGGCGGCGGCAGCACTTGCGGGGGGTCGCGGCGCATGGCTGTCTGAAGTCGCGGCGGGCCGCTCGGCGCCGTCCCTTTCAATCCCTGAACTCCGTGGAGGAGATTTCCCATGCGTGCTTTCCAGCGTGTTCTGGCCATCGGTGCCCTCACCGCCCCGCTCGTGATCGGCTGCGCCGGCCTGGCCTCGGCCCAGGAGGGCCTGAGCGCGGACTTCGGCAAGGGCGGGTTCATGGCCAACCAGAACGGCGCCGGCGTCGCGGCCGTCGAATCCTCGGTCTCCCCCGACGGGATCGCCCACGCCGGTTTCTGGATCCTGGCCGACGACAACGGTGTCTCGGGGTCGTTCACCGGCTCGGGCGCGTCCTGGAGCAACGGCTGACCCAACGGCGGTGCGCGCAGTCCGCGGGACGGACGCGCCGCGCGCCCGTGACCCGGGCGACAGGCACGGCGCGGGGGGGGGGGGGGGGGGGGGGGGGGCCCCCCCCCCCCCCCCCCCCCCCCGCCGCTCCCCCGGTTCCCCCCGGTTCCCCCGCTTCCCCCCGCTTCTCTCCGGGCCCCTGCCGCCCCCGCCTCCCCCGTGGCGGCCCGGTGGCCCGGTGGCCCGGTGGCCCGGTGTCAGACCTTCAGGCCGTGGCGGTTGACGTACCAGAAGTGGAAGCCGAACAGCCCGCCCAGCACCGCCAGCCACTGCAGCGTGTTCACCAGCGGCACCAGGTCCACCGGCAGGGTGCAGGCCAGCGTCACCCGGATCCCGGCGTCCGCGGCGAACCCGAGGCCCCACACGGCGGTCAGCAGGCGCAGGTGGCGGCGGAAGACCGCGTCGTGGTCGAAGCGCGCCACCCATTCCTCGGCCCCCGCCTCGCCGATCTTGGCGGCGACGATCGAACGCGCCGCGGTCAGCATGAACGGACGCCGCGTCGCCAGCGTGCCCAGCACCCAGAGCCCGAGCGCGCCGAACACCCAGCTGTCGCGCACCAGCAGCACCCGGGGGCTGCCGCTGACCATCGACATCAGCGCGCCGACGGCGACCATCAGCAGGGTGAACGCCGGCAACACCTCGACCCGGCGGCTGCGCACCATTCCCAGCACCAGCCACGGCACCAGCAGCAGGCTGCTGACCAGCAGCGCCGCCCACTGGCTGAGGCCCACGCCCTGCAGCACGTAGAAACCGCCGAGCGGCAGCGCCAGTTCGAACACCAGCGACTTGGCCAGCGCCCGCTTGGCGGCGCGCGCCTTCTGCGCCTCGGTGGGCGCGGCCCCCTGCCGGCCACCCTCCTGCTCGGCCTTCGCGTCCACGGCCTTCGCGCCCACGGTCTGCTCGTCCACGGTCTCCCCCATCACACTCGCCCCTCCCATGACTGCCCTCTCCCCTGTCCTGTGCGCGATCCTGCCGCCCTTGCCGGCCCTGCCCGCCCCGCTGCCCCGCTACGGTTCGGCGCGGGTCGCCCGGTCGAAGATGTCCGCCAGCTCCCGGCCCGCCTCGGTGACGTCGAAGGACGGGTCCCCCACCCAGCGCATCACCACGGCGTCGATCGCCCCGCGCATCGCCACGAGCATCAGCCGCGGGTCGAACTCCCGGAACTCGCCCGCCTCCTGGGCCGCGCGGACCGCCTGCTCCTGGCCCTCCATCACCTGCTGCAGGGAGGCCTTGTAGCCCACCGTGGCCGGGTCGTCCCCGCCGAGGTTCGGCAGCACCTCGATCAGCGCCTTCAGGTGCCCGGGCCAGACCGCGAGCAGTTCGACGTTGGACTCGATGAACGCCCGCAGCCGGGCGCCCGCGCCCTCGGCCGCGGCGATCCGGGGCATCATGAACCCCGCGGTCACCCTGGTCACCTCGGCGACGACCTCGTGCATCAGGTCGTCCTTGCCGGCGAAGTGGTACGAGATCATCCCGGTGCTGCTCAGCCCGGCCTGCTTCGCGATCCGGCTGAACGAGGCCTTCGCGTACCCCACTTCGGCGACCACTTCGATGGCGGCCTGCACGATCTGCGCCCGGCGCCCCGACTCGGTGAACGTCCTCCCCATCCCCACCCCTCCTTGCCCGTTCAAGCTGATTCTTGCTTGCCTGAGCAAGACTGTAGAGCACTTTGCTCGGCTGAGCAAGAACTTGCGCGGGCGAGCAAAATCCGGCGGACGGCGCGTGGAATGCGGCGCGGCGAACGCGAACGCGAGCGGGGGACCGTTGCGGCGAACGCGAGCGGGGGGCGACGTACGGGGGGGCGACGTGCGGAGGTGCGGCGTGCGGCGGCGGATTCGCAACCGAACTGCCCCCGCCGGACCACCGGCTCGCGCTCGCGCTTCCGAGCGCCCTTACCGCGGCAGGCCCGGGCCCCGATCCTGGCTCCGGGCCCGGTCGTCGACGAACGGTGCCCGTGCCACCGACCGATCAGGACACCGCCTCGGGCACCACCGTGCGCCCACTCCCCGAGAGGAAACCGTCCTTGACCATCGGACTGCGCCTGCCGCGCGGCTTCGCCGCCCTGGGCACCGCCCTCCTCGCCGCCACCGCCGCCGTCCCGCTGACGGCCTCCCCCGCCGCCGCGGCCTCCCCCATCTGCCTGAGCGGCAACCTCCAGTACGACTACCAGTCGGCCGAGGACGGCCCCACGAAGCCCACCAGGACCAAACCGGTCCGCAACGCCAACGTCGCGCTGTGGGGCAACGAGAAGTCCACCGACGCCCCGCACCAACTCACCGCCGACTACCAGTACACCGGCACCGGCGACGGGGGGTTCAACCTCTGCTACACCCCCGTCTCCACCACCTCCATGAGCAGCATCCGGGTGCGCTTCCGCACCGAGAGCGGCAAGCTCTGGAAGGTCGGCGACACCACCGGCACCCCCTACACGCTGGACTCCCCCACCTGGTCCAACGTCTCCACCGGCGGGTCGGTCGGCGTCCTCAAGCCGCTCGCCGCCTCCGCGCGGGCCTGGCACGCCTTCGACACCGTCTACCTCCTGTGGTCGCACCGCAACAACCCCAGCAGCACCTGCTGGTCCAGCCACGAGGCGGACAACGCCTGCACCGAGCTGAACGTCCGCTGGACCAGCGGCTCCACGGACGGCCCGTACTACGACCTGGCCAACACCGTCCACCTCACCGACGCCGACCCGGACTCCGAGCACACCGTGCTCCACGAGTCCGGCCACTTCCTCATGCACCGCCTCTACAACGGCACGTTCCCGGCCGTCACCAACTGCAGCCCGCACTACATCGACCTGGCGAGCTCCGGCAGCTGCGCCTGGACCGAGGGCTTCGCCGACTCCGCCGCCGCCTACCTCCTCGGCGACTACCGCTACGTGTGGTCGGACGGCAGCAGCTACCCCTTCACGTACACCACCGGGTGGAACACCGGCGACCAGGTCCAGGGCAACGTGGACGGCGCGCTGCTCGACCTGTGGAACCACGTCGACGGGGGGTGGAACGCCACCCTCGCGGTGATGACCGCGCACACCCAGTCCACCTTCGCGGACTACTTCAAGACCGGTCGGCCCGCGGCGTACCCGCCGCTCCCCACCACCGGTGCCGCGCTGACCTACCTGGCGGCGCACACCATCGACTACGGGCCCACGATCGTCGCCGACAACCAGTACCACGCCCTGACCGACGGCGGCGGGCTGGCGCTGGAGCACGCCGGGCAGTGCGCCGCCACCACCAACGTGGTCGCCGACCTGAACACCTACGACTCCACCCACGCCTCGCAGCGGTGGAAGTTCGACACCACCGCGGACGGCACGGTCAGGATCTACGACAGCTGCCCGACCCCGCTCACCCTCACCGCGCCCACCACCGCCGGGACCCAGGTGACGTTGAAGGCCTTCGACTCCGCCGACACGCACCAGAAGTGGCGGGTGGCCCAGAACGGCAGCGGCACCTACACGATCACCAACCCGGCCACCGGCTACGTCCTGGACAGCACCGCCGTCAGCGCCGGATCCGCCGTGACCGTCAACCGGGCCGGCGCCGCCAACAGCCAGGGCTGGGCCACCCTCAGCTGAGCCGACCCGACCTGACCCGACCCACCCGGCCCGAACCGACCCCGGCCCGAACCGACCCCGGCCCGAACCGACCTGGTCGGACAGGGCGGGCCGGCGAGACCGGACGGCCCGCCCCGGCCGGGTGCCGGGGCGGGCCGTCGGGCCTGCGGAAGGGGCGTCGGTCAGCGCACCCAGTCGGGCGCGAACCCCGCGCCCGCGCGCCTGATCCGCGCCGCACCCACCCCCGCGAAGTGCGCCGGAATCACCAACTCCCGCTCATCCGCGGCCCGTTCCAGCACCCGCAGGCGGCTGGCCGCCGCCTGTTCCGGGTCCAGGCAGAAACAGCTGCTGCACGAGGGGTGCGCCAGCTGGACCGGGGAGTGCATCAAGTCCCCGACGAACACGGCCCGTTCACCGGCGGAGTCGACCCGCAGCACGGACGAGCCCGGGGTGTGACCCGGCGCCTCCTCCAGCACCAGGGCCGTGTCGATGCGCAGCGAGCCCGACCACTCCTTCGCCTGCCCGGCCGCCAGCACCGGGGCGACGCTGTCCTCGAACACGAGGTCCCACTCCGCCCAGTGCGCCGGGTCCGCCGCGCCGCTGTCGCGGGCCGCGTGCCCGGCGGCCGGGTCGAAGAACGCCCGGTCCGCGGCCGGCAGGTAGTACACCGCGTTCGGGAAGGTCGGCACCCAACTCCCCTCCCGCTCGGTCGTGTTCCACCCCACGTGGTCGGCGTGCAGGTGGGTGTTCACCACCGCGTCCACCTCCTCCGGGCGCACCCCCGCCGCCGCGAGCAGCTCCGGGAAGCGCCCCTGGCGCCGGTGGAACATCGCCGTCGAGGGCCGCTCGCGTCCGTTGCCGACCCCCGTGTCCACCAGCACCGTGCGGCCGGCGCTGCGCACCACCCAGGTCTGCAGCGCGCCGATGTAGGCGCCGGAGACCGGGTCGTAGTGCTCGGGCACCAGGTCGGCGTCGCCGCCTGTCCAGGCCGGCTCGGCGAGGCCGGGCACGATCGCCGCCGCCGGCGCGAACGGCCCCTGGAACTCCAGCACCCGGATGATCTCCACGTCCCCCAGCACGATCCGTTCCACGGTTCGTCCCCCTCATCTGATCGTCGTCGGCCCGAGGTCGGTCCGTCGTCGGTCCGTCGTCGCCCTTCGTGGGCTGCTCGTCGAGCCTAGGCAGCCTGGCTGAGCCGCTCAATGCGCCGATGGCTCGCTCCGATACGCGGACGGCTCATCTCCGGCCTACGGCGGCGGAGCTCCGGGGGTGGCTACGATGGCCGGATGGACGTGGTCAGCGATGCGATCGCCGCCGTACGGACGGGCCGGCCCTCCTCCAACCGGCTGCGGGTGGCGGGGCGTTGGGGCGCCCGGATCCCCGCCTACGCCGGTGCCGGCTTCCACGTGGTGCTGGCCGGCGGCTGCTGGCTGCGGGCCGACGGGGGCGAGCCGCTGCGCCTGGAGCCCGGGGACGCCGTCCTGCTGCCGCACGGCAGCGGACACGCCCTGTCCGACGGGGAGTTGACGGCCGACCGGGCGGCGCGCCTGCCGGAACTGGACACCCTGCTCGGCCCGCACCGGCGCCCGGACCCCGCCGCCTCCGCGGCTGCCGCTCCGGCTCGCGCCGACGCCCCCGGCGCGGCCGATCTGCTGTGCGGCAAGTACCGCCTGGACCACGGGCTCGGACACCCGCTGATGCGCGAGCTGCCCCAGGTCGTCCACCTGCCCACCCGTACCGGCGAGCACCCCGAACTACGCGCCGCCGTCGACCTGTTGAGTACCGAGCTGACCGCCGCCCGCCCCGGCGGCGAACTCGCCGTGCCCGGGCTGATCGACCTGCTGCTGGTCTACCTGGTCCGGGCCTGGACCACCCGGCGCGGCGCCGACGGCTGGGGCGCGGCCCTGACCGACCCGGTGGTGGCGGCCGCGCTCGCCGCCGTCCACGAGGACCCGGCCCACCCGTGGACCGCCGAGGCCCTCGCCGCCCGCGCCGGCGTCTCCCGCGCCACCCTCACCCGCCGCTTCACCACGCTCACCGGCCGCCCCCCGATGGCCTACCTCACCTGGTGGCGGATGACCCGGGCCGCGGGCCTGCTGCGCGACACCCCGGACCCGCTGGAAACCATCGCCCGCAAGGTGGGCTACGCCAGCCCCTACGCCCTCTCCCACGCCTTCACCCGCCACTTCGGCACCACCCCCGGCCGCTACCGCACCGCCGCCCCCGCCCTCGCCGCCTGACCCCGCGGGGAGCCCTGGCGAGGCCGGGACCGAGCCGGCCGGAGGCGGGGCCGGGGGCCGGTTGTCGGTGGTCGTGGCTAGGGTGACGATCATGAGTCTGGCAGCAGTGATGATCACGGTGGACTGTGCGGAACCGCAGGAGCTGGCCCAGTGGTGGGCCACGGCGTTGGGAGGCGAGATCGCCCAGGACCACGGCGACTTCGTCATTGTCAGGGCACAGCCCCTGGCCCTGGGTTTCCAGCGTGTGGCCGAGGAGCGGCGGGGCAAGAACCGGGTCCACGTCGACTTCGCCGCCGCGCCCGACACGGGCCTGGCGGGTGAGGTGGAGCGGCTGGTCGCTCTGGGGGCGAGCGTCGTCGGCGAGCACAGCGTTCCCGGCCTCACCTGGACGGTGCTGCAGGACCCGGCCGGCAACGAGTTCTGCGTCCACTGAGGCGTGTCGCGCCACCGTGCCGGTCGCGGCCGCCCGTTGACGACTCCGACCGGCACGGTCGGCCTCACGGCGGACGGCGGGCTCGCCACGGCCCGCAGCCGCCCGGCCGGGGCACTCCCCGTCCGACGTGGAACTGACGGATGGTCAGGCAGTGGCGGTGCCGATCAGTTTGGTGGGGGTGATGCGGACGACGACCCGCAGCACCTCGGGCGGGAGCTCCAGGTACTCCTGGCCGGCGCCGGGGCCCTCGTACTGTTCGGCGAGGGCGACCGCGACGGCGCGGCCGGTGTCCTCGGTGATGGTCGCGAGCCCGCGGATCTCGACGTAGCGCAGCGGGTCGGCGGGGTCGTAGACGGTGAGGCTGGCGCGGGGGTCGCGGTGCAGGTTGCGCTCCTTGTGGCGTCCGGCGGCGGTGGAGACGAGGACGTCGTCCCCGTCGCGGCCGACCCAGACCACCGAGGTCTGCGGGCTCCCGTCCGGGTTGAGGGTGGCGAGGACGGCGGGGACCGGCGCGTCGAGCAGGGCGCGGACGGCATCGTTCATCGTGGCTGACATTCGATCAAGGCTACCGGCCGTACGGACTGGTGTTCGGACCGGTGTCTGGACCGGTGTCCGTGGTGCGGATCCGTGGTGAGCACGGATGCGCTCCGTGGGGCGGATGGGGGAGAGTGTGGTCACGGCGATCGGGCCGGCCGGGCAGGCAGGACCGATCGGACTCTTGACGGCGCGAGACCAGGGGTGGATCGACCATGACCAGCAACGAGAACGACAAGCACGCCGGGTTCTCCGCCGAGGAGCGGGCGGCGATGAAGGACCACGCGCAGGAGCTGAAGAAGGCCGCCCGCAAGGGGTCCAAGGCGGAGAAGGCGGCCGAGGCGGAGCGGGACGTGCTCGCGAAGATCGCCGAGATGGGGGCCGACGACCGGGCGATGGCCGAGCGGGTGCACGCCGTCGTCACCGCCACCGCCCCGCAGCTGGCGCCCAAGCTCTGGTACGGGATGCCCGCCTACGCCCGGGACGGCAAGGTCGTGTGCTTCTTCCAGAGCGCCGAGAAGTTCAAGTCCCGCTACGCCATGCTCGGTTTCAGCGACCAGGCGCAGCTGGACGACGGCCCGATGTGGCCGGCCTACTTCGCGCTGGCCGAGATCACGGCGGAGGTCGAGCAGCGCATCGCCGACCTGGTCAAGCGCGCCGCCGGGTAGCCGGAGCCGGAGCGAGGCCGAGGTCGGCGCGGGCCGCGCGGCCCGCGGTGCGGTGGCCGTCTCCGGCGAGCAGGAGGGTGCGCGCCGCCTGGTAGGGGCTGCCGGCCGCTTCGAAGGCCGCCGCGAGGGCGGGGAGCCGGCCGGTGTCACCGTCCAGCAGGGCCTGCGCGCGGCCGCGTTGGGCGGTGACGACGGGGTTCTCCTCGGGGTTGTCCTCGACGACGGCGCGGACCGCGGCGATCCGGGCGGGGGCGTCCGGATCGCCGGCGAGCACCGAGGCCTCCGCGCGCCCCGCCACGTACCCGGCGGGGCGAACCCGGCCACCTCGGCCGCCGCCCACGCGGTGAACGGCACGACGAACGGCGAGAACGCCGACATCGACTGGGACGGCGAGACCCTGCTGGTGGCCACCCCCGCGGACAGCCCGACCGGCCGCAACCTGACGGCGGGCCGCACCACCCGGCTTTCCCTGGGCCACACCCGTGACGTCACCGTGGTCGACGGCGAGGTGGAGGTCCTCGGGATCGAGGCGCTGCCGCGGGAGCGGGGCGACCGGTTCGCCGCGCGCACCGGCTTCGACCCGCGCCAGTCGGCCACCGCCTACCGGTGGTTCCGCATCACCCCGCGCCGCGTCCAGGCCTGGCGCGAGGCGGACGAGCTGGCCGGCCGCGAGCTGATGCGCGACGGCCGGTGGCCGGCCTGACACCGGGCGAGGCGGCCGGCGGCCGGGGCGCGGCGGCAACCCGGGCCGGGACTACCGCGGCGGCCGCCGTATTCGCCGGAGCGCCGCGCGGAAGGACATGCCGCGGTCGTGCCACATCATGCCCGCGGACGCGCCCAGGATGATCACCACGCCGATCGCGATGAAGAGCGACATCAGGGCGAACACCACCCCGATCGGCCCGTACTCGTCCTCGTTGCCGACGACCATGCCGGAGAAGGTGAAGTGGAAGACGACCAGCATGCCGATCCAGAACCCGCCGGTCGCGACCGCGCACGGCACCAGTCGGCGCCAGGGTATGCGCCCGGCCAGCAGGAACCACATCGTGAACCACCAGGCGCCGACGCACCCGGCGGCGCCGATGATCCACCACAGCACCGGCTGGCTCGCGTGCAGGGTGCGCCCCGCCAGGGTGCCCAGGGCCAGCCAGCCCACCGCCAGGGCCAGCCAGACCAGCGCGCGCAGCCGGTCCCAGGTCTTCCGGGGCAGCTGGAACACCCGCTGGTACAGCTGCTGGATCGAGACGGCGGTGGCCAGGCCGCCCAGCACGAAGAAGACCCACGACAGTCCGGTGACCGCCCCGGAGGTCGTCGAGGAGGGGGCGATCAGGCGGCTGACGTCGGCGGAGGCCTCCGCGCTCAGGCCCAGCCGATGGGTCATCCCGGACACCGCCGACCGCCCGGACAGGGCGGACACCACGATCAGGAACGGGACGGCGCACAGCAGCAGCGTGGCGGCCAGCACGATGGCCTGGCCGAGGAAGTCCACCGCGTCCAGCCTGGTCCACAGGTTCTCGGCCCAGGAGCCGGAGTACCTCGCCTGCCCCCACTCGGCCGCCCGCCGGGCCCGCCGCACACCCGCGTTCCCGTGCGCCGTCCCGTCCTCGGTCCCGCCCTCGTCGCCGAGCCCGTCGCCGCGCTCGTCGCCGAGCCCGTCGCCGGGCCCCTCCTCCGGTTCCGGCGTTCCCGGTGTCCTGTCCCTCGCGCGCATGGTGCATCCTCCGGCGACCGCGTGGATTCGTGGCCCGTCGGGACCCGCCCCGCCGGTGGCGACACCCGCCTCCGCAGCGGCGGTCCTGTATTCACCGTCGCACGGCGGCCCGCGCCGCGCCCGGGCCCGGGCCGCAGCGCCGGCCCGGACACCGGTGCACACACGACGACGCGGACGAATGAGGAACACGGTGGCCTCCCCTCCCCGACGACCCCGGCGGCCGCCGTCTCGATGCCCCCAAGCCTGACCCCCTCACCCCCTCCCGCACATGTGCCGATCGACATAAAACGCCCCCTCCCACCGCCGCCCCACCCTGCCGATCGACAGGGCAGAACGACAGCACGACGCGACGGGCCGAGGAATGCCCCGAGCCCGGATGCCCGAGGCGTGGCCGGAGGGCTCCCCGGTCCCCGGGCGGGGCGGGAGCCGCCGGGCGGGAGCGGGGCGCACCGGCGCTGGGCCGTCCGTGACCGGAGCGCGGGACGCGTCGTTGGGGAGGGCATGAGAGACGCCCGTGCCAGGGGCTCGGCCCGTCGGCTCCGCCGCCCGGCGTCCCGCGCCAGGCCCGACCGCAGCCCCCGCGCCGCAGCCGCCGCAGCCGCCGCCTCCGCCCCGGAGCCCGCCCCCGCGCCGAAGCCGAGGGACGACCGGACCAGGGCGTTCCTGGAGAAGGCCGCCTACGTGGTCGCGCCGGGATCGGTCATCGTGGGCCTGCTGTACTACGTCGGCCGGACGTACATGACGTCGTACTACGTCCACTTCGGCATCCCCACCAGCGACCTGGAACTGTCGCGCGACAGCTACCTGACGGTCAGCCCCAACGCGCTCTTCCTCCCGCTCTGGCTGCTGCTGTGCGGCGGGCTGCTCGCCCTGCTGCTCTTCGCCTGGATCGAGCGCCGGCTGGCCCGGCGCGAGGACCCCCCGTGGCGGCGGGCGTCGCTGGCCTGCGGCCTCGCCGGCGGACTGCTGCTCCTGCTGGGCTTCCTCGTCTTCATCCAGCCGCGCTGGTGGACCCGCAGCGTCCTCCCGCTCCTGCAGGCCGGCTGGCCGCGGACGGTCGTCCCCCCGCTGGTGGTGGCGTTCGGCGCCGCGCTGACCCTGTTCGCGCTGCGCCTGCACCAGCTCGGCCGCCGGGCACGGGGCACCCCGGCGGCCGGCGAGCGGGTCCAGGCGCTCGCCGGGGCGGTGCTCGTCGGGCTGCTGACGATGAGCCTGTTCTTCGCCCTGGCGCGCTACGCGGACGAGGCCGGGGACAGCCAGGCCGCCAGCGACTCGGACTCCGGGTTCGCGGAGAAGGTCAACGTCCTGGTCTACTCCCGCTCCCCCCTCACCCACGACGCCCGCGGCATCGACTACACGGACCTCGGCGACACCAGCGGGCCGTACCGCCACCAGTACCGGGGATTCGTCCTGCTCGCGAAGTCCAGCGCCCGCTACTACCTCGCCTCCTACGACCGCCGCCGGCCCAAGGACGTGACCGTGGTCCTGCGGGACGACGACACCATCCGCATCGAGACGCTCGGTTGACGCCTCGGCGACGTGTCAGCCGCGCCGTGCCGGCCCTCGGGCGCCCTGTGCCGGCCCTCCGGCGTCCCTGTGCCGCCCCTCCGGCGTCCCTGTGCCGGCCCTCGGGCGGCCGCCCGCCGTCAGCCCTCCGACGCCGTCGCCGTCGCCTCCGCCGGGGACGACTCGGCCGGGGAGGTGACCACGGGCGTGCGCGAGGTGTGCGTGGGCGAGGCCGAGCCCGAGGCCGACGCCACCCCCTCACCGGTCAGCTCGACGCGGTAGTCCGCGCGGCCCGCCGAGGTGTCGACGGTCAGCTCTGCGCTGTGGGTGCCGACGCTGGTCGGCGCGAACACGATCTCGAGGGGGCAGGTCTGCCCCGGCTGCAGGGTCTGTCCGGTGCACGCGTTGCCGGCCAGCGAGAAGCTCCCGGCGGGCAGGTGCGCGGCCCCGAGCGTCACCCCGGTGCCGGCGCTGCTCCCGGAGCTCTCGGGGGGCGCGGTGAGCAGCACCACCTTGTGGTTCTGCTGCCCGAGCGGGGTGGTGGGGACCTTCGCCTTGGTCACCGTGGTGTGGCCCTTGCTGGCCGGGAAGAGCGTGGCGATCGCGTTCGCGTTCGTCCCGGACGAGGCCGTCGGCACGGACGTCTGCCCGGTCGTGCTCGTCGTCCCGGTGGAGGAGCCGCCGCCTCCGCACCCCGTCGCCAGGGCCAGCAGCACGACGGACGCGGCCGCCCGGCCCGCCCGTCCCGCTCGAACAGCGTTCCGTCCACCGGCCACGATCGCCTCCGCATCCGCCAGAAATAGGTCGCAGCCGAACCCTTCCGTATCGGCCCGCCCGACTGCCGCCAGCACGCCCCCGCCCGACCGGACACCACCCGAACGGGCCGCGCCGGGGCCGGCGGGGGCGTGCGGGACACCCGGCACACCCCGTCCGGCGCCCGCCCGCCCGACCGGGGCCGGGGCCGGGGCGGGCGCCAGGACCGGGGCCGGCCGGGGCCGGCGGACGGTCAGCGGCGGGACCACCAGCGGCGGCGGGCGGGCTCGGGCGCCGGGCCGGTGAAGGGCGGGAGGGTGCGGAAGCGGTCGTCCAGGACGGCGCTCGCGCCGACCCGGGCGAGGGTCTCGCGCACCAGCGTCAGCGGGTGGGACGGGAAGTGGGCGTCCCACTCCGGGAGGTCGGCCACGTGGGAGGGCAGCGGGCCGCGCAGCTCGGGGTCGTAGGGGTGGGGACGGACGTAGGCGTCGAAGCCGACCCGGTCGGCGACCACGGCCTCCCGCATGCCGGTGACCGGGCCTTCGGCGGCCTGGACCTTCAGCACCACGCTGCAGCGGTCGCGCGGCACCGTCCACGCGCCGACGAACACCTGCCCGGGGCCGCCCGGCCGGGGGATCTTGACGAGCTGCCGCAGGCCCGGCAGCCCGCCCAGCTCACGGACCTCCGCCTCGATCAGCGCGGCGCCGCCCTGCGCGGTCTGCCGGGCCAGGTCGCGCAGCAGCCGCTCACCGGCGTCGAGCGGGGCGACCAGGTCCGGCACCAGGGCGAAGTCGTGGACGGACAGGACCACCCCGCGCTCGTCGTCCCACACCCGGTCTCCGCCCCCGGCGCCGTCCTGGTCCGCACGTGGGACGAAACCGGCCAGGTCCATGCTGATGATCGCACTCATGCCGGTCATCCTCCCGCCCCGGGCCGTCCGGGAGCACCCTCTTGACGGAACGGCCGGGTCGCGGACGGTGGTGATCGCCACCGGTGCGGGCGCGGGAGAATGGGCGGGTGACCGGCAGCCAACTCCCCCGCGGCATCACCGCCCTGATCCCCGGTGCCCCCGCCCCGGCCTCGCCCGGCGAGCGGGCGGCGTCGCAGCTCCTCCACCTGCGGACCGCGGAGGTGCCGCTGCCGCTGCTGGCGGCGGCCGTGGAGCTGATCGCCCCGCAGTTGGAGAGCGAGGACCCGGTCACCCGCGAGGCCGCCGCCGACGTCCGTGCCCGGCTGCTCGCCGCGCTCGACGCGGCCGGGCCGCGGACCGGGCGTCCGGGCGTCGGCTGAGCCCCGGGCGCCGGCTGAGCCCCGGGCCCCGGCGTCACCGCGACGGCGCGCCGGCCCAACGGCGCAGCGCGGCTTCGAGACCGGCGGCGCTCTCGAGACCCCCGGCCCTCTGGGGGCCGGTGGTGGCCTCGGGGCCGGTCACGGCCGCGCTGTCGCAGGCCCAGGCGACCACCCCGTCCGGACGGACCAGCACCCCGACCGGCGTCCGGAAGCCGCTGACCGGTTCCGCGGAGCCGTGGCCCGGCGCCCCGGAGCCGTCGGCCACGGTGCGCACCCGCCCGGCCCAGGGGGCGGCGAGGCGGGCGAGCGCGCCGTGCGGGGTGCGGTCCAGGAGCAGGAAGCCGCCGTCGTGGCCGTGGTCGGCCAGCCGGGAGCCGTCGGCGAGCGGCAGGTCGGGCGCGTGGCGGCCGGTGAGCGGGTGGTCGCCGGGCAGGTCGAGGCGCTGGGTGACGCCGGAGATCTGCTTGACGGCGTGGGTGGCGCCGTCCCGGGTGGCCAGCAGGTCGGCGAGGACCTCGCGCAGCGCGGCCGACCCGGCGTCCCCGCGCAGCACCCCGGTCTGGGCGCGGGTCCAGTCCAGCACCCAGGCGCCGAGGGGGCGGCGCTCGGCGTCGTAGGTGTCGAGCAGCCCTTCGGGCGCCCAGCCGGCGACCACGGCGGCGAGCTTCCAGCCGAGGTTCATCGCGTCGCCGACGCCGAGGTTGAGCCCCTGGCCGCCGAACGGCGAGTGCACGTGGGCGGCGTCGCCGGCCAGCAGCACACGGCCCGCGCGGTAGGCGGCGGCCTGGCGGGCGTTGTCGCTCCAGCGGGTCGCGGGGCCCCGCAGCGCGGTCAGCGTGACGTCGGTGCCCGAGACCCGGCGCAGGCTCTCCTGCACGTCCGCGAGGGTGACCGGTGCCGAGCGGTCGGGGGCGGCGCCGAACTCGACGGTGACCAGGCGTCCGGGCTGCGGGCCGTAGCGGTAGGCGCCGCGGGTCGACCAGGTCCAGCCGTCGGCGAGCCCGTGCGGCTCGGCGAGGTCGGCGACCGCCAGGTGTCCGGTGAACTCCGGGTCGGTGCCGGGGAATTCGATGCCCGCGAGGCGGCGTACGGTGCTGCGTCCGCCGTCGCAGCCGACCAGCCAGCCGGTGCGCACCGGTCCGGCGGTGGTGCCGAGGAGCACGCCGTCGCCGGTGTCCTCCAGGGCGGTGACCTCCACCCCGCGGCGCACCGCCACGCCGAGCCGGGCGACGTGGGCGGCCAGCAGCTCCTCCAGTTCGCGCTGCGGGACCATCCGCGCGCCGTCGACGGCGGTGTGCGCGGCGAGGTCGGGGTCGGTCCAGTCGACGAGGCCGGGGTCGAGGACCATTCCGGCGAAGTGCCCGGTGAAGCGCGGGTGCCGGCCGTCGGTGGGGGCGGCGAAGGGGCCGGTGCGGGCGAGGAGGTCGCGCTGCACCCGTTCGGCGGCGGGCAGCAGGCCGCGGCGGTCGAGCGCCTCGGCGGTCGGTACGTTGATCGCCCCGGCCTTCATCCCCCGGTCCGGCTCGGCGAGCCGTTCGAGCACCTGCACCCGCGCTCCGCCGAGGGCCAGCGCCAGCTCCGCGGCGAGCACGAGGCCCACCGGCCCGGCGCCGACCACGGTCACGTCGGCGTCCATGCCCTGGTCCACGGGCGGCTGGTCCACGTGCCGGTGCTCCGCGCGCCGCTGCTCCACGTCCCGCTCCCTCTGCTGGCCGACGCCCTGGTCCATGCCCTGATCGATATCCATAACGAACAGTGTTCCACAAACGAACAGTGTTCGCGTCACGGTATGATGGCCGGGTGAACCCGAGAGAGCGACGCGCGGCGCGCCACCAGCCGCCGAACCCCGAAGCCGGAACCGACCCCAGGCCGCGGCGCCGCAAGGCCCCGATCACCGTGGACCAGGTCGTCGACACCGCGCTGGGCGTCGTCGCCACCGAGGGCTACGAGGCGCTGACCATGCGCCGGCTCGCCGGCGCGCTCGACACCGGCCCCGCCTCGCTCTACGCCCACGTGGTCAACAAGGCCGACCTCGACGAACTGCTCATCGGCCGGCTGTGCTCCGAACTCGCCCTGCCCGCGCCCGACCCCGCGACCTGGCGCGAGCAGCTGCGCGACGTGTGCGCCGGGATGCGCGACCAGTACCTGCGCTACCCCGGCATCTCCCGCGCCGCGTTCGCCATGGCCCCCACCGACCTGGAGATCCTGCGCGTCAGCGAGGGGATGCTGGCGATCCTGCTGGCCGGCGGCGTCGCCCCGCAGGCCGCCGCCTGGGCCGCCGACGCGCTCCTGCTGTACGTGGCCGCCTACTGCCTGGAGCTGTCGGTGGTCCGCCAGCGGGCGGCGGACGGGGACGACGCCTGGGTCGTCGACCGCGACGAACTGCTGCGCCGCTTCACCGCGCTGCCCGCCGGGGCCTTCCCCCACACCACCCGCCACGCCGCCGAACTCACCTCGGGCGAGGGCCACGACCGCTTCGACTTCACCCTCGGCCTGATGATCGACGGCCTCGGCCGCCACTGACCCGGCCCCTTCCCCGGCCCGGGCCCCTGAGCCCCCTGGAACCCGGCCCCCGGCTCCCCCGGGGCCCCGGCCTCAGCCGCGGGCGGCGGCCTGGCGGGTGCGGCGGGCGAGGCGGTGCAGGCGCTGGACGGCGACGAAGCGGTGCATCCGGTCGGCCAGCGTGAGGCGGTACTTGAGCCGCAGCTGGCTGCTCAGCGCGGTCAGGCGCTCGGGGCCGATGGCCTGCAGCAGGCGGCTGACGTGCTGCTGGTAGGCCTCGCGGTAGGCGCGGTCGCCGTCCGGGACGGACCAGAAGAACATCGGGATCTCCTCGACCAGGCAGTTGTGGTCGTAGGCGCGCAGGTGCTCGGCGAACTCCGGCTCGGGGCGGGCCAGCAGCCACTCCCGGACCAGTTCCATCGAGCGGACCCGGTCGACCAGCCCGCGCGGGTCGGTCTTCTTCTGGGTGATGGACAGGTCGCCGTCCTCGCGCACCCGCCAGTGGTAGATCGGCTCGGAGAGCACGTCGACCCGCTTCGCGAGGAAGTGGTGGGGCACGCTGACCGGGGCGTCCTCGTACAGGATGCCCTCGGGGTAGAGGATGCCCGCGGCGTCGAAGAAGGAGCGCCGGTAGACCTTGTTCCAGGCGGTGCGGTCGGTGACCAGGGCGGGCAGTTCGCTGACGTGGGTGCGCAGCCGGGTCTCGCGGAACGCGCGGCGGTGGCCGTGCGAGGGGGTGAGGCCGACGGTGCGCAGGCGCAGCGCGTTGCCGGTGACGAAGTCGGAGCCGGTCTCCTCCAGCGTGCTGATCATCAGCTGGTACGCGTGCGGGGGCAGGGTGTCGTCGCTGTCGACGAAGGTCAGGTACTCGGTGCCGGGGGTGAGGTGGCGCCAGCCGGTGTTGCGGGCGGCGCCGAGGCCCTTGTTCTCCTGCCGGACCAGGCGGAAGCGCGGGTCCTGCTCGGTGTAGGCCCGGGCGATGGCGGGGCCGCCGTCGGTCGAGCCGTCGTCGACCAGGACGCATTCGAAGTCGTCGAAGGTCTGGGCCGCGATCGAGTCGAGGCATTCCCGGAGGTAGCGCTCGACGTTGTAGATCGGGACGACGACGGACAGTCGGGGGGCCATCGGGCGGCCTTTCGATGCGCTCAGGAGCGGACGGACCGGACGGACCGGACGGGGACGCACCGCCGACGGCCGGTCACCGGCAGTGGCCCGAATGTAGGGATCATACAAGTCCGGTGGGTTAACGGTGAGTGTCGTCGAGGGTGTGGACCGGTGGAGCGGCCGTGTCCGGTGTCAACCGTGCGCGAGGGGGTTCCCCCCGTACGGGGAATCCGCCCCGCCGGGCGGCTCACCCGGGCGGAGGGCAGCCTGGGAGTACGGCGGCACCGCGCCGGAGCCGGACCGCCGAGGAACGGGCCGACGGACGGGCGGAGCGGGCATGGACGACATCGACGTGCTGGTCGTGGGGGCCGGACCGGTGGGCCTGACCGCCGCCGCCGAACTGTGCCGCCGCGGGGTGCGGTGCCGGATCGTGGACCGGCTGGACGCCCCGCAGCCCTACGCCAAGGCGGTGGGGATCCAGCCCCGCACCCTGGAGGTCTTCGACGCCATGGGGCTGGTGCGCCGCGTCCTGGACGAGGCGGTGCCCCTGCTCGGCCAGCTCGCCTTCACGGACGGCGATCCCGCGCCGCGTCTCGACCTCGACCTGCCCGCCGACGTGCCGTACCGCTTCGCCGCGCTGCCCCAGGACGCCACCGAGCGGCTGCTCGCCGAGCACCTGGCCGGCTGCGGCGGCGCCGTGGAACGGGGCACCGAGGTGCTCGGCCTGCGGCAGGACGAGGACGGCGTGCGCGCCACCCTGGCCACCCCGCGGGGGCCGCGCGAGCTGTCCGCGCGCTTCGTGGTGGGCTGCGACGGCGCCCACAGCACGGTGCGCCACGCCGCCGGGATCGGCTTCGGCGGCGACGCCTTCCCCGAGCAGTTCATGCTCGGCGACGTCGAGCTCGACTGGGACCTGCCGCCCGGCTACGCGGTGCGCGCCACCCGCCGCGCCGACCCCGGCGACCCCGGCGCCGCCGGGGAGACGCTGGTGTGCGTCCCGCTGCCGGGGCGCCGGCGCTACCGGGTGTCGATGACCGTCCCGCCCGAACTCGCCACCCCCGCCGACCCGGTGCGCGGGGTCGCGCACGGCCTGGAGGGCGGCCGCGGGCCCGAACTGCGGCACATCCAGCAGGCCCTGGACCGGCTCTCGCCGCGCCCGGCCACCGCCTCCGCGCTGCGCTGGTCCTCGGTGTTCCGGATCAGCCACCGCCTCGCCGACCGCTACCGGGCCGGCCGGCTGCTGCTGGCCGGCGACGCCGCCCACATCCACCCGCCCACCGGCGCCCAGGGCATGAACACCGGCATCCAGGACGCCTGGAACCTCGCCTGGAAGCTCGCCCTCACCCTGCGCGGCGCCGCCACCGACACCCTCCTCGACAGCTACCACGCCGAACGCCACCCGGTCGGCGAGGAGGTCGTCTCGCGCACCGTGCGCCACGCCCGCGGCGGCTTCGACACCGCCCCCGAGGACCCGGCCACCCCGCTGCTGCGCGAGGCCCAGCTGCTGGTCGGCTACCGCGACGGCCCGCTGACCGAACCCGCCCCGGGCACCCGCCCCGCCCCCGGCGACCGCGCCCCCGACTGCCCCGGCCTCACCCGCCCGCTCACCGCCTACCCGCAGCGCCTGCACGAACTGCTGCGCGGCACCCACCACGTCCTGCTGCTGTCCGCGGGCCCGGCCACCGACACGCGGACCCTGCGCACCTGCGCGGCCGCCGCCCACGCCGCCGCGCACGGCCTGCTCGACGCCTACGCCGTCCTCCCCCCGGACCCGGCCCCCTCCCCCACCGCCCCTTCCGCCGACGGCCTGCGCCTGCCCGTCCTGCACGACACCGGCGGCGCCTTCCGCACCGCCTACCGGCCGGACGACGGCGAGGCCCTCCTCATCCGCCCCGACGGCCACCTCGCCGCCCGCCTGCCCGCCACCGACCCGGCCCACCTGGTCGCCCACCTGCGCCGCACCTTCACCCCGGCCTGAGCACCCGCCGCCCCGCACCCCGCCGGCCACCCGCTGCCTGCCACCTGGCTGACCGGCCCTCAACTGCGCCCGGTGGCACGTAGATTGCTGATCATGATCGAGGGGACCACGGCACAGCGACCGACCACGACAGAGCGACCGACCACGGCACCGGACCACCCGCGGCGACGCCGGGGCCGGCACGCGGCCCGCAAACGCGGCACCGGCCCGAACCGGCTGACACGCCCGTCCGTCCTGATGACGGCCGGCACCGTGGTCTCCCGCCTCACCGGCCTGATCCGGCAGTCGCTCCAGGGCGCCGCGCTGGGCACCGGACTGCTCGCCACCACGTACAACCAGGCCAACACCGTGCCCACCAGCCTGTACTTCCTGCTGATCGGCGGCGCGCTCAACTCCGTCCTGGTGCCGCAGCTGGTCCGGGCGCGCGCCGAACACCCCGACGGCGGCGCCGCGTTCGAGCAGCGGCTGGTCACCCTGGTGCTGTGCGTCCTGGCCGCCGGCACCGCCCTGGCGGTGTGGGCCGCCCCGGACGTCATCCGCCTCTACCAGGACGACACGCCCGACACCCACGCCGCGTTCGAGCTGACCGTCGTCTTCGCCCGCTACCTGCTCCCGCAGATCTTCTTCTACGGCCTGTTCGGCATCTTCGGCCAGGTCCTCAACGCCCGGAACCGCTTCGGCGCCATGATGTGGACCCCGGTCCTGAACAACCTCGTCCTGATCGCGGTGTTCGGCCTCTACCTCGGCCTGCTGAACGCCCCCGAGACGGTCTCCGCCATCACCCCCGAGCAGATCACCCTGCTCGGCGCCGGCACCACCCTCGCCCTGGCCCTCCAGGCGCTGTCCCTGATCCCGTACGCCCGTGCCGCCGGCTTCCGTCCGCGCCCGCGCTTCGACTGGCGCGGCACCGGCCTGCGCCGCAGCGTCAGCGCCGCCCGCTGGACCCTGCTGTTCGTCCTCACCAACCTCGCGGCCGCCACGCTCGTCACCCGCTTCGCCTCCGCCGCCGACACCGCCCTGCCGCACGACGGCGTCGGCTACACCGCCTACACCTACGCGCAGCAGATCTGGTCGATGCCCCAGGCCGTCGTCACCGTCACCCTGGTCACCGCGCTCCTGCCGCGGATGAGCCGGGCCGTCCTCGACCACCGCATCGCCGACCTGCGCGCCGACCTGTCCCGCGCGCTGCGCACCAGCGGCGTGGCCATCGTCCCGGCCGCCTTCGCCTTCCTCGCCTTCGGCCCCGAGATCGCCCGGCTGCTGTTCGCCCACGGCCCCGTCGGCGCCGCCGCCGTCCTGCCGCTGGGCCACATGCTCCAGGCCTTCGGGCTCGGGCTGATCCCCTTCTCCGCCCAGTACCTGCTGCTGCGCGGCTTCTATGCCTTCGACGACACCCGCACCCCCTTCCTCCTCGCCCTGGGGATCGGCGCGACCAACGTCGCCCTCGCCGCCGCCTGCCACCTGCTGCTGCCGCCCCGCTGGGCGGTCACCGGCATGGCGGGCGCGTACGCGCTCTCGTACGGCGTCGGCCTGCTGCTGACGGCGCTGCGGCTGCGCCGCCGCACCGGGGGCCTGCTGGACGGGCGCCGGATCTGCCGCACCTACGGCAAGCTGGCCGCCGCCGCGGCCCTCGCGGGGGCGGCCGGCCGGCTCGTCGCCCGCGGCCTGCCGGACGGCCCGGCGTCCGCGCTGCGCGACACGCTCCTGCCGCTGGCGGCGGGCGGCGCGACGATGGCCGTGCTGTTCGTCCTGCTCGCCCGGCTGCTGCGCGTCGGCGAACTGCGCGCCCTGCCCGGCCTGCGCTGAGCCGCACCGCACCCGACGGCCCGGCGACTGCCTAGAGTCGGGGCATGACGGACCCGCGCCCCACCTCGGCCTTCCACACCGCCAACGCCGACCCCGCGGTCACCGACCGGCTGGTCGCCGCCCTGGACGTGCAGGCCGGCAACGCCGGTGTGCGGCGGCTGCGCGGGTGGGCGCACGAGCGCCTCGGGGCCCGGCCCGGCGAGCGGGCGCTGGACGTCGGCTGCGGGACCGGGTCGGAGACCCGGGTGCTCGCGGACGCGGTCGCCCCGGGCGGCGTCGCGACCGGCCTCGAGCCGAACCCGGGCCTGCGGGCCGTCGCCGGGCGGCGCGCCGCCGAGGCCGGCAGTACGGCCCGGTTCCTGGACGGCGACGCGCTCGCGCTGCCGCTGCCCGACGCCGGGGTGGACGTGCTCTGGTGCGAGCGCGTCCTGCAGCACCTGGACGACCCGGCACGGGCCGTCGCCGAGTTCGCCCGGGTGCTGCGCCCGGGCGGGCGCATCGCCCTGCTGGACACCGACTGGTCGACCTTCGTCCTGCACCCCGCCGACCCGGGGATCCGCCCGGCGCTGGCCACCGTCGCCCGGGCCAACGCCGCCACCCCGGACGCCGGCCGCCGCCTGGCGGACTGGCTCACCGCGGCGGGCCTGGGCGTGGACGGGCTCGGCGCCGACGTCCTGCTGCACGACCCCCGGACGGTCAGCGGGCCGATCGTCGAGCGGCTGGGCGCCCAGGCGCTCCAGCGGGGCCTGATCGACGAGGAGCAGCACGAGCGCCTCCTCGCCGGTGCGGAGGAGGCCGCCGCCCGGGGCGCCTTCCACCTGTCGGTGACGCTGTTCGCCGCCGTCGCCCACCGGCCCCGTTGACGGGCGGACGGACCCCGCTGATCGGCGATCCGCCTCCCGGAGGGAGCCGGACGGGGTGCGCATTCACCTGAACGGAGTAACTTGGTCGTGCTCCACCCGTCATGGCCCGCCCGCCGGAACGACCATCGAAGGACCGTGCGTACGGGCCACCAGGCGATGAGGTGATGGACATGCGGGAAGCGATGAACGAAGGCACGCCGGAGTCGTCCTCCGGGGTGCAGCGGCAGATCTACTCCGGGGGCGAGCGCCCCTTCGACCCCGAGGACCTCGTGATGGCGTCGGGCCGCGACGTCACCCCCGAACGCGTCGAGTGGGCGCGCCAGGAGATCGAGCGCAAGGGCGCCGCCGCACTGGAGCGCTACCTCCCCTGAGCACGGGCCCGCGGCGGCCGTCGGCCGACCGGCCTGCGGGCCGCCGCGGGCCGGGCCTCAGGCGAAGTGCAGGTCCTGCCACGAGCAGACCGAGTCGGTGCCCCGTGATCGTCCAGCCGGCCGGCACGGGGTAGCCGTGGATCCGGCCGCCGGGCGGCGGCGCCCCGCCACCGGCCACGCTCCGCCCCGGCGTGACCGGGCGTCAACGCCGGCCGACCGCAGCCGGGGGCGCACCGCGCGCACCGCCGCCGCGGCGGGAGCGGGGCGCGGCCGCCCGCGCCGGTGGCACGCCCCCACCGCGGCCCACCGCCGTCCGTCCTGCGCCCCCGGCGCCCGGCGCCGTTGTCAGTGCCGGCGGTGATGATGTCGCCCATGAACGACGCCGCTCTGCTCACCTCCGGCGACTACGCCGATGCCGTCGCCGCCGCCGTCCGGGCCGCCGCCGCCTACTACACCGACGGCGCGACCCCGCTCGGCGACGACGAGTACGACGCCCTGCTGCGCGCGATCGCGGCCTACGAGGAGGCGCACCCGCAGGAGGTGCTGCCGGACTCCCCCACCGGGAAGGTCGCCGGCGGCGCGGTCGAGGGCGACGTGCCGCACAGCGTGCCGATGCTGTCGCTGGACAACGTCTTCTCCGCCGAGGAGCTCGCGGACTGGGCGGCCGGGCTGGAGCGCCGGCTGGGCCGCCCGGCGGCCGCGTGGTGCGTGGAGCCCAAGCTGGACGGCCTGGCGGTCGCGGCCCGCTACCGCGCCGGGCGGCTGCAGCAGCTGATCACCCGCGGGGACGGCCTGGCCGGCGAGGACATCAGCCACGCGGCCGACGCGGTGCTGGGCCTGCCCGCCGCCCTCGCCGAGCCCGTCGACGTCGAGCTGCGCGGCGAGGTCCTGCTCACCCGCGAGCAGTTCGAGCACGCCAACGAGGTGCGCACCGCCCACGGCGCCGTCCCCTTCGCCAACCCGCGCAACGGCGCGGCCGGCACCCTGCGCGCCAAGGACCGCCCGTACCGCGTCGAGCTGACGTTCTTCGGCTACGGCGCCGTGGGTCTGGACGAGGAGCTCACCCACAGCGCGCTGCTGGAGAGGCTGGCCGCCCTCGGGGCCAACACGGCCGCGAGCACCGCCGCCCGTCCGCTGCGCTGCGCCACGCTGGAGGAGGCCCAGCAACGGGTCGAGGAGATCGCCGCGCTGCGCTCCGGGCTGCCGTTCGGGATCGACGGCGTGGTGGTCAAGGCCGACGCGGCGGCGGACCAGCGGGAGGCCGGGTCCGGCTCGCGCGCGCCGCGCTGGGCCGTGGCCCGCAAACTCGCCGCCGAGCACAAGGTCACCCGGCTGCTGGACGTGGAGTGGAACGTCGGGCGCACCGGCATCATCGCGCCGCGGGCGGTGCTGGAGCCGGTGGTCATCGACGGCGTGACCGTCACCTACGCGACGCTCCACAACCCCGCCGACATCACCCGGCGCGGTCTGATGATCGGCGACCGGGTGTTCGTCTACCGGGCCGGGGACGTCATCCCGCGGGTGGAGGCCCCGCTGGTCGAGGAGCGCACCGGTGAGGAGCGGGCGATCGCCTTCCCCGAGGCCTGCCCGCGCTGCGGCGACGCCATCGACACCACCGAGCAGCGCTGGCGCTGCGCCCGCGGGCGCAACTGCCAGGCGGTGGCCTCGGTGATCTACGCGGCCGGCCGCGACCAGCTCGACATCGAGGGCCTGGGCGGCACCCGGGCCGTCCAGCTCGTCGAAGCCGGCCTGGTCGCCGACCTCGCCGACCTGTGGACCCTCACCCGTGAGCAGCTCCTCTCCCTGGAGCGGATGGGCGACACCAGCACCGACAACCTGCTCGCCGCGATCGAGACCGCCCGCAGCCGCCCGCTCAACCGGGTCTTCTGCGCGCTGGGCGTGCGCGGCACCGGGCGCACCATGTCCCGCCGGATAGCCGCCCACTTCGGGTCGATGGCGGCGATCCGCGCCGCCGACGCCGAGACGCTGGCGGCGGTGGACGGCATCGGCCCGGAGAAGGCCCGGGTCATCGTCGCCGAACTCGCCGAGCTCGCACCGCTGTTGGACCGTCTCGCGGAGCGCGGCGTGGGCACGGCCGTCACCGCGCCGCAGGCGCCCGCCGCGGCCGGCCCCGAGGAGCCGGCCGCCGAGGACGGGGCCGGCCCGCTCACCGGCGAGGCCGGCCCCCTCGCGGGCGAGGCCGTGGTCGTCACCGGCAGCATGACCGGCGCGCTCGCCGCCCTCTCCCGCAACGAGATGAACGAGCTCATCGAGCGGGCCGGCGGCAAGGCGTCCTCGTCCGTCTCCAAGCGCACCACCCTGCTCGTGGCCGGTGAGAAGGCCGGCTCCAAGCGCGCCAAGGCCGAGGAGCTGGGCGTCCGCATCGTCACCCCGGACGACTTCGCCGCCCTGGTCGCCGCCCACCTGCCCGCCCGGGGCTGACGGGCGGGTCCGGCGGCGGGCCGGTCACGGCCGAGCGGGCCGGTCACGGCCGAGCGGACTGGTCACGGTCGAGCGGGGGGCGCCCCCGGGGGGGGGGGGCCCCCCCCCCCGGGGGGCGCGGGGGGGGGGGCCCGGGGGGCCGGGGGGGGGGGGGGGGGGCGGGGGGGCGGGGCCGGACGCGGCGGTGGGGGCGGGGGTGGGGCGCGGGGGGCGCCCCCGGGGGGGGGGCGCCCCCCGCTCGCGTGTCCGCGCGGTCCGGCGGCCCGGGGCCTCAGGAGGCGGTGAAGGTGACCTGGTCGACGGTCCAGAAGGCGCTGTTGGTGCCGGTGTAGCGGAACTGGAAGCGGGCCGTGGTTGCGCCGGCCGGGACGGTGACGGGCAGGTGCTCGACGGTGTTGAGGTCGCTGCGGTAGGACTTCACCAGCTGCGGGGCGCCGTTGTCGAAGACCACGTACAGGTCGCCGGTCTGCGGGCCGTCGACCTTGTAGTTCGTCGCGAAGGAGATCGTGCCGCGGCTCGCTCCGGCGACCGGGTAGGCGGGGCTGAGCAGGGTGGAGTCGAACTGGCCGGCGCCGTGCGCCTTGTCGTCCCACTCGTCGGAGTCGGCGACGGCGAACACGTTGCGGGCGCGCACATTGGTCTCGCGGGACTGGCCGAGCTGGGTGGCGGTCCAGAACTCGTCGGTGGCGAAGGCCCAGCCGCGCCACTCGGTCACGCCGCCGCTGGGCATCCGGGAGTTGTCGATGCTCCAGCCGGTCGGCGGGGTGTGCGTCCAGCCCTTCACCGTCGCCGGGATGCCGCTCTCGTCGACGCGGGTCTGCAGGCTGGGGCGCAGCGCGTCGAAGGCATCGGGGGTGATCTCGTCGATCGGCCGGCCGTCGAGCTGCCAGGCCGGGTCGACGGGGGCGCCCTCGTGCTTGAGGACGGTGGGGGCGATGTCGACCGGCTTGACGTCGTAGCGGCGCGAGCCGGGGGTGTAGCCGGCGCCGTCGGCGATCAGGAAGGTCTGGCGCTCGTTGGCGCTGTTGCCGCCGTGGCCGCCGGCGTCGGTGTGGCCGTGGTCGGTGGTGACGAGGATCAGCCAGTCCTCGTCGCCGTACGTGGGGCGGGACGTGACGGCCTGGAGGACCTGGCCGACGAGGGCGTCGACGGAGTGGATGGCGGCCAGGTACTCGGGGCTGGCGCCGCCGTGGGCGTGGCCGGCCTCGTCGACCTCGTCGAAGTGCAGGAAGGTGGTGTCCGGGTTGCCGTGGGCGAGGTAGTCGGCGGCGTCGGCGGCGGTCTTGGGGTCGTTCTCGCTCTCCGGGATGCGCAGGTCGGCGCGGCCGTTGAAGACGTTCGCGGTGATGGGGTTCCAGGAGCCGATGACCAGGGTGGAGTCGGCGGGGTCGGCGTTCTCCAGGCGGGTGGCGAAGTCCGGGTACAGGTCGAAGCGGGCGCCGGTGAAGGTGTTGTCCTTGACCTGGTGCTTGTCGGGCCACGCGCCGGTGGCGATGGTCGACCAGCCGGGGCCGGACAGGGTGGGGGCCAGCGGGTTGGCGTAGAGGTTGCCGGTGGCGGTCATGCCGCCGGCCATCAGGGCCTTGAGGTGGGGCGCGTCGGCGGTGAGCAGCTTGTCGTAGCGGGTGCCGTCGATGCCGACGACCAGGGTCTTGGCCTGCTTGGTGCCGTTCGGCAGGCCCTGGTACGAGCCGTCGGCGGCGGCCGCGGTGGCGGCGGACAGCGGGATCAGCGCGGCGACGGTGGCGGCGACGGTCGCGGTGGCGAGGGCGGTGGTGCGGACGGTGGCGGGGGTGGAACGGGAGGTACGCAACGGGGACTCCCAACTGGGCGGCGGCGGGGTGCAGTTGCACCGGCACCGAGGATGGGGCGGCCGGGCGAGGACGGGCCCTCTCCGAATCCACGCTTGTATGAACAACCGCCGAAATTCAGACCAGACCGGTTATCGTTCCGTGACCTTGACCCCGGGTCGTCGGCTCCGGTCCTCGGCCCTGGCCGTCGGCCCCGGCCGTCGATCACGCTCCCGGGCCGCTCGGTAGGCTTGCGCGGTGAGCGACCCCATCCCCCGCCCCGGTGCCGAGCCCGCCCGCGCCGGTGTCCCCGAGCACGGCAGGGTGCCCAAGTACTACCTGGTCAAGGCCCGGCTGGAGGACCTCATCGCCGAGCTGGGCCCGGGCGGGCGGCTGCCCACCGAGGCCGACCTGGCGCAGCGTCACGGCGTCGCCCGCGCCACCGTCCGCCAGGCGCTGCGCGAGCTGCTCCTGGAAGGCCGGCTGCGCCGCCGGGGCCGGGGCACGGTCGTCGCCGGGCCCAAGATCGAGCAGCCGCTGTCGCTGTCCAGCTACACCGAGGGCGTCACCCGCCAGGGCCTGCGCCCCGGCCGCACCCTGATCGGCCTGGACCGCCTGCCCGCCGACCCGGCGCTGGCCGAGCGCCTGGACGTCGCCGAGGGCGAGCCGCTGTGGCACCTGGAGCGGGTGCTGCGCGCCGACGAGGAACGCGTCGGGCTGGAGTCCACCTACGTGCCCGTCGCCCGGGTGCCCGACCTGGCGACGGAGTTCGACCCGGAGGGCTCCTTCTACGGCCACCTGCGCGCCCGCGGCCTCCACCTCGGCGCCGCCGACGAGCGCATCGAGACCGTCCTGGCCAGCCCGCGCGAGGCCCTGCTCATCGGCACCCCGCCCGCGCTGCCCATGCTCCTGCTCCACCGCCGCAGCCTCGACGCCGACGGCCGCCCCCTGGAACAGGTCCGCACCCTCTACCGCGGCGACCGCTTCAGCTTCACCCTGGCCCTCGGCGCCCCACCCGCCTGACGGGTCCCGCCGGGTGGCGGGCCCTCAGCGGGTGGCGCCCGGCCGCCGTCACCGTACGGCTGGGCGGGTCACGGGGGGCGCCGGGCCGTTTCCCCGGGGTGTCGGCGGGTGATCCCTTGCGGCCAGGGCGGCGGTGCGTCCCGCCGCCGGGCGGTGGCGGTCCGGCCCCGCCCGTCCCCACCCGTTCCGTCGTCCGGAGGCCCCGCCGTGTCCCTGCACCCCCGCCGTTCACCGAAGACCCGCCGCCCCGGGCGCGCGGTCGCCGCGCTGCTCACCGCCGCGCTGGCGCTGGCGTCCGCCGGGCCCGCCGCGGCCCCGGCCGCCGCCGCGCCCCGCGACGACGACGACCTCGCGCTGCGCGCCGAGCTGCAGGAGCTGGTCGACCGTCCGGACGGGCCGCCCGGGGCCATCGCGGTGCTGCGCGACGGCGAGCGGGTGCGGGTGTTCCGGGCCGGGACCGCGGAGGTCGGCACCCGCCGTCCGCCCCGGCTCGACGACCACATGCGGCTGGCCAGCGCCGCGAAGGCGTTCAGCGGCGCGGTCGCGCTGCGCCTGGTGGACTGCGGGCTGCTCGGGCTGGACGACACGATCGCCCGGCGGCTGCCGGCGCTGCCCGCCGCCTGGGGCGCGGTGACGCTGCGCCAGCTGCTCCAGCACACCAGCGGGCTGCCGGACTACAGCGACGCCCCGGGGTTCGTCGAGGTGATCCTCGCCGACCCGCACCACGTGTTCGACTCCCGGCACCTGCTGGACTACGTCGCCGACCAGGACCTGGAGTTCACCCCCGGCTCCCGCTACCAGTACTCCAACTCCGACAACATCGCCGTCGCCCTGATGGCCGAGGCCGCGACCGGGCAGCGCTACGAGGACCTGCTGGCCTCCGAGGTCTACCAGCCCCTGGGCCTGACGCAGACCAGCCTCCCCTCCGGCTACCGGCTGCCCGAGCCGTACCTGCACGGCTACGCCCCCCAGCCGCCCGCCGCGCCCGAGGACGTGAGCACCCTGTTCGGCGCCTCGGGCGCCTGGGCGTCGGGCGGCATCGTGTCCACCCCGAGGGACTTCAGCGTGTTCGCGGCCGGGTACGCGGGCGGCCCGCTGATCAGCGACGCGACCCGCCGTCAGCAGCGGGCCTTCGTCGAGGGCGCCTCCGAGCCGGCCGGCCCGGGGGCCAACCGCGCCGGACTGGCGATCTTCGAGTACACCACCCGCTGCGGCGTGGTGTACGGGCACACCGGCAACACCGCGGGCTACACCCAGCTGGGCGCGGGCACCCCGGACGGCCGCCGCAGCCTCACCGTCTCCGTCACCACCCAGGTCAACCAGCGCGGCAACCCGGACCTGCTGGCGCACCTGCGCGCGGTCCAGGAGGACTTCGTCTGCGCGCTGCTGGCCGGCTGAGGGCCGCGCGGGGCGGCCGACCGTCACAGGCGGCGCGTACCGTGGTCCCGCCGCACCGCCGGACCCACGCCCAGCGATCCCGGGAGCCCGTGATGACCTCCGCCGCCGAGCACGGCGCCGCCCTGACCGAACGCGCCGTCGCCGCCGTCCGGGCCCATCCGCGGCGCCCCGTCCTCGCCTACGACCGCTTCGCCGGGCCGTGGGTGGACGGGGAGCCGCGGCCGGTCGCGCCCGGGGCGCTGGAGCGGGCGGTGTTCCCGAGCGGGCGCCCGCTGCCGCCCAGCCTGCGGCACTGGCTGGCGTACGACACCGGGCTGCTGCGCCGCTTCGGCCGGCTCGCCGAGGACGGCACGGGTGTCCCGGTGTTCACCCCGCGCCCGCTCGGCGAGATCGCACTCGCGGAGTTCGGCGAGGGCTGGGGCGCCCCGTTCACGGCGCTGTCGGAGCGGTTCGACGAGTGCTTCCTGCTGCCCGGCGGCTCCGACTCGCGCCGGGTGCTGGCCACCGGGGTGCCGGACGGGCACGGCGAGTACCCGGTGTTCGCGCTGGACGTGGACGACCTGCCCTGCATCGAGCTGATGTACCCGGGGCTGGACGTCTACCTCGCCGACACCGCCGGCCTGCCGCTGCGCCGCGGCGAGGGCTACTCCGCGCTCGCCGCCCACCCGGTGTACGGCGCCCGGATGCGCGAGCACGCCCGCAACCGCCTGGGCGGGCGGCTGTCCGAGCTGTGCCTGGACTGGCCGGCCTGACGACGGCCGAACGGCACCCCGACGAAGGCCTGACGAAGGCCTGACGAGGGCCGTCGGCACCGGGACGGCATCCCGACCGGCCCGGCCGGCCCGACCGCGTGGCGCCGCCGGGGCCCGGCCCCGGAATCCGCCGGTCGCCCGTGTGGGCCCCGGCGGATCGGGCAGGCGCGGCCCGTGGGGACCAGGACCCCGACCGCCCGCCGGCGCCGGCCGGCCGGGCGGCGGCCGCGGGGGTGGGGGGCCGTGGGGCGGCCGGAGATCCTCCGGCCGCCCCACGGACGCTCGCCCGCGCACGCGTGCGGGGTCTTCCCGCGCGACGCGCTCAGGGCCCCGTCGGCAGGCTGAGCAGCCGGGCGACCGGTGAGAGCAGCAGGCCGATGACGGCGGCGGAGCCGGCGGCGGCCACCGTCAGGGCGCCGCGGGCGCCGGGCCACCCGGTGAGCAGGACGGACGACAGTCCGCCGAGCGAGCCGCCACCCGCGCAGGGCGACGCGCGGGGCGTTCCCGCGCGGCCCCGCACAACGACAGCGGAGAACGGCAGAGGGGCGGACGCCGAATTCGACGTCCGCCCCTGCCCGTTGGAGCGCCGGGCCCGAATCGAACGAACCCCTCCCGCTGAAAGCGGGCGTGCTACCGCTGCACCACCGACGCATGTCCTCGCGGGCCCTCGAGCGCTTGCGCGATCCCGTCCCGCTGACAGGCAGAAAGTTACCAGCTCATGATCGGAAGAGGAAAATCGGGTGGGGCGGGCCGTCGGCCGGCCGAGGAACGGAACGTGAAGGGAAGCGGTGGACGTGACCGCGGATACCGGGATCGTGCTCCGGGGCGAGGACGTGCCCGCGAGGGAACGGTTCGACTACTGGCGGGAGTTGATCGGGCGCACCCGCGACAGCGAGATGACCAGCGCGCACGCCGACCACTTCCGGGCCGAGATGCGGCGCCTGGAACTCGGGCCGGTGACCCTCCTCAGGTCCTCCTTCCCGCCCGCGCGCTTCCGCCGGACCGCCGCCAGGGTGCGGCGGTCGGACCCGGAGGTGTGCCACCTGACCCTGGTGCTCGACGGCGGCCTGTCGCTCACCCGCGACGACCGCGACCCGACCACCGTGTTCGGCCCGGGCGAGCTGTACGTGCTCGACAGCTCGCAGCCGTACGACGTACGGGGCCTCGGCGCACCCGCCGCCGACCCGGGGCCCCGGCGGGTCGCGGCCATGGGCATCGACTTCGCCCTGGCCGCGCTGCCGCTGCCGGCCGACCGCCTGCGCGCCCTGATGGGGCGGCCGTTCTCCGGCCGCGAGGGGACCAGCGGCCTGCTCGCGGACTTCCTGGTCGGCCTGGACCGCCAGGCCGCCCTCCTCGGCCCCGCCGAGGCACCCCGCCTGGGCACCGTCGTCATCGACCTGGTGGCCGCCCTGCTCGCCCGGGAGCTCGACGCCGAGGACGCCCTGCCCGACGACGCCCGCGGGCGCGCCCTCGTGGAGAACGTCCGCACCTTCGTCCGGCGCAACCTCCACGACCCCGGGCTGACCCCGGCCGCGATCGCCGCGGCCCACCACGTCTCCGTCAGCTACCTGCACCGGCTGTTCACCCGGCACTCCCACGGCGAGACGGTCGCCGCCTGGATCCGCGCCCGGCGGCTGGAGAAGGCGCACCGCGACCTCGCGGACCCCGCGCTGCGCACCCTGCCGCTGCACGCCGTCGCCGCCCGCTGCGGCATCCCCCGGCCCTCCGACTTCAGCCGCGCCTTCCGCGCCGCGTACGGGCTGCCGCCCGGCGAGCACCGGCGTCTGGCGCTGTCCGGGCACGACGACGCGGCGCGCGCCGCAGCCGCCGGGGACGGGGCGGACGCCGGAGAGTAGACGCATTGCCAAGGAAGCGTCGACGCGGTGCGCAGCCGGGCGGGCCGCGCGCTGGCATCCTCCACGGTGGAGTCCGGCGGCCCGGCACGCCACGGGGGAGCGTGCCGGGCCGGCGGCCGTACCGGGGTGGCCCGGGGTGGCCCGGGGTCGGCCTCGATCGAGGGGTCAGACGTAACTGACCCAGCCGCGCAGGGCGGTGGTGCTCGGCGGGCAGTACACCCGCACGTTCTGGAAGGTCGTGTACGGCCCGGCCGTCCGCGTGGTGCCGTTCGAACAGCTCACGTTGACCCACCACTTGGTGGTGCCGGTGGCCGAGCAGGAGATGGTGAAGTACTGCTGGGTGCCGTCGCTGCCGAAGCTGCCGGTGCTGCAGTTGACGCTCAGCACGGCGGCCGGGGCGGCGCTCCGCGCCTGGGCGGCCGGGGCGCAGATGCCCAGGGCCGCGGCGGCGGCCGCCGTCACGAGGAAGCCGGCGGTCCTGTTCCTGGTCCGGGTGTTCACGGTGGTCCGTCCTCGAAGGAGTCGTCACGGGGGAACGGCCGTGGTCGGGCGCCGTCGCGCCGGCTGCCTCACCGGCGCTGCGGCGACTATAGGGATCCGCCCGCCCCCGGCCGCAGGTGACGGCGGGAAATGCACCGCACCCGCCGGACGCAGCGGTCTTCCCCCCGCACCCCGGCAGTCCTGGGGCGGCGCCGCACCCCCGGGACGGGCGGGGCGGGCGCCCCGGCGCCGGGAACGGCCGGAAACGGCCGCCGCCCGCCGCCGTTCCCGTCCGGGCACGTCCGGGCACGTCCGGAGGCGAGGACGCGCCGGGGCCCCGGACGGGACGGTTCCGTCCGGGGCCCTCCCCCGCGGCGGTGGCGCCGGGCCGTCGGGGGCCCCGGGCCGTCAGCCGCTCTGGCCCGGCAGGGGGGCCTGGCCCGGCGGGGTGGTGGCGGGGGGTCGGGGGGTGTCGGCTTCGCGGGCCCAGGCGCCGATGCCCAGGCGCCCGGTGGTGCCCAGGTCGAGTTCCGGGGTGACCGTCACGGGCGGCGCGTCCGGGGTGGCGCGGACCCGGACGTAGGGGACGTCCACCGGGGCGCCGTCGCCGGTGGTGTTGCGCCACACCAGGGTGGCGCGGGCACCCTCGCCCGGGCGCAGCGCGATCTTCTGCGGCGGGTCGTCGGCGCCGGTGCCGGTGGCGATCGCGGCGCCGCCGGGCAGCAGCCGCACGCCGTCGACGGGCCTGTGTTCCGGGTCGAGGAGTTGCAGGGTGGGGTAGCCGTCGAGGTTCACGGTGGCGGTGCCGCAGTTGCGCAGGTGCAGGCCGAGCACGCGCAGGCCCATCGCGGCGTCGCCCTCGTCGGCGTAGAGCCGCAGGCCGGAGGCCGGGCAGGGGCCGTCGGGCCGCGGGGCCTCGGCGGTGGGCACACTGCGGACCCGGAGGATCTTCACCGTGCGGGCGGGGTCCGGCTCGGCCCGGCCGGGCGCGGTCAGGTCGAGCCGCCCCTTCGCGGTGGCCCCGGGGGCGAGCGCCTCGACGGTGCGCGAGACCGTCTCCGCCCCGGTGCCCCAGCTCGCCGGCCGGCTGAACCGCACCGTGACGTCGGACGGTTCGGTGCCCGGGTTGGTCACCTCGTACTCCGCGCAGGCCGTGTTGAGGGCGGTGATCCGCGCCCCGTCCCGGGCGAGGACGGACGGATCCTGGCCGCGGGTGGGCGAGGGCAGCGCGACCCCGCACGGCCCGGCGCCGCCGGAGGGCGCCGGGGTGCCGGCCGCCCCGGTGACCCGGGATCCGCAGCCGGTGAGCAGGGCGGCGGCCGCGACGGCGGCGAGCGTGGCGGCCGCCACCGCGGGTCGACGGGCCGTCAGCGGGCTGGGGTGCTTCTCGAACTGGCGCATCGGAGGAGTCGATCATGCTCCGCACCCGAACTGCCGTGAGCCGGGTCACTCCCTGTGCAACAGGTCTGCAATGCTCCGCGCACCCCCGGGCCGCGGGCGAGCGGCCCCGGGCTCCCCGCGGGTGTCGCGCGGAGCCCGGGGCCGTCGGGTGCCGGCGTCAGAGGCGGTCGGCGTCGAGGACCGCCCGGACGAAGTCGGCCGGCGCCTCCTGGGGCAGGTTGTGGCCGACGTCGGCGAGGGTGCGGTGCAGGTAGGGGCCGGTGAAGTAGCGGCGGTAGGCGGAGCCGTCGCCGGGGGCGGTGAAGGGGTCGCGCCCGGGGTCGAGGGTGACGGTGGGCACCGGGATGGCCGGCCGGGCGGCGAGCCGCTGCTCCAGGCGGTCGTAGCGGCGCTCGCCGTCGGCCAGGCCCAGGCGCCAGCGGTAGTTGTGGATGACGATCGCCGGGTAGTCGGGGTTGTCGAAGGCGGCCGCGGTGCGCTCGAAGACGGCGTCGTCGAAGGCCCAGGTCGGCGAGACGTTCTCCCAGACCAGCCGGCACAGGCCGCGCCGCTTGTCCCGGTCCTCCATCGCGCGGCGCCCGCGCTCGGTGGCGAAGTAGAACTGGTACCACCAGGTGTGCTCGGCGGCGGCGCCCAGCGGCTCGTGCTGCTGCTCCACGTTGGTGATCAGGTACCCGCTGACCGCCACCAGCGCCGTGACCCGCTCGGGCCACAGCGCGGCGATGATGCCGGCGGTGCGCGAACCCCAGTCGAAGCCGGCCAGCACCGCCCGCCCGATCCCCAGCGCGTCCATCAGCGCCACGACGTCGGCCGCGACCGCCGCCTGCTGCGCGTTGCGCGGCGTGCGGGCGGACAGGAAGCGCGTGGTGCCGTGCCCGCGCAGGTAGGGGACGATCACCCGGTAGCCCTGCGCGGCGAGCAGCGGGGCGACGTCGACGTAGCTGTGGATGTCGTACGGCCAGCCGTGCAGGCAGATCACCACCGGACCGTCGGCCGGCCCGTCCTCGGCGTACCCGACGTCCAGCACCCCGGCGCGCACCTGCGCGAGCCGGGCGAACCCGGTCCGCCCGGCCGGGGCACCGCCGCCGTCCGGCCCGGCGCCCGCCTGCACCGCCCCCGCCGGCCCCGTGGCCCCTGCCGCTTCCGCGGCCTGCGTCTGGGCCTGCGCCTGGGCCTGCGGCAGGCCCGCCAGGGACAGCGCGCCCGCGCCCGCCCCCAGCCCGACGGCCTTGGTGAAGGTACGCCTGTCGATCATGCCCGTTCCTCCGTCACGCGCTCGGATCAGCCGCCACCGCCGCGAACCGGCGGCCGGCACCCCCACTGTGTCCGGCCGGGCGAGCGGGCACATCAGTCAGTTGACTCTCGGCCCCCGGACGGCGGTACGGAAGAACGACGGTCCCCGCCGCCCGGGGGCGGCGGGGGCGGGCCGGCTATGACCGGTAGCGGTAGCGGATCCGGCCGCGGGTGAGGTCGTAGGGGCTGAGCTCCACGAGCACCCGGTCGTGCGGGAGGATCTTGATGTGGTTCTTGCGGACCTTGCCGCTGATGTGGGCGAGCACGACGTGCCCGTTGGGGAGTTCGACCCTGAAGGTGGCGTTGCGCAGGCACTCGGTGACGGTGCCCTCCACTTCGATGCCGTCTGCTGTCTTGCTCATGGCTCTCACCTCTCCGTTCGGTGATGGACTGTCAATGATCGTCAATGGTGGGCGAGTTCGAGGACGCCTCCGGCGCGGCGGGCGCCGATGCCCTCGAACAGCGCGGTGGCGGGCGTGTTGGACTCCGTCACCTCGGCCCAGGCCGAGGTGACGCCCTCGCGGTGCAGCGATTCCAGCGCGTGGGCCAGCAGCGCCCGGGCGATGCCGCGGCGCCGGTGGTCCTCGCGCACGGCGAGCAGCCCGATCCGCGGCCGGCGCGGCGGCGCGATCCGCAGCAGCCCCAGGTAGCGGCCGTCCTGCTGCGCCACCGTGTACCGGGCGGGGTCGAGCACGGTGGTGCCGGCCGGCCGGGGCAGCACCTGGGCGGGCATCGCCGGCCAGCCGGGGCCGGCCGCGACCTCCGCGTGGACGACCCGGTCCAGGTCGCGCAGCGGGCCCTCCTGCGCCTGCCCGGCGGGCACGACCGTCACCCCCGCCGGGGGCCGGACCGTGCCGAGGCCGGTGACCTGCGGGTCGGTGGGCACGGCGTAGCACCGTTCGCGGCGTACGGTCGTGAAGCCGGCCCGCTGCCAGGCGGCCGTCGTCTCCTGGTCGGCCTCGTCGGTGACGGTGTGCAGGGGTTCCGGCAGGTCGGTCAGCAGGGCGTGGGCGAGGCGGTCGAAGACCGCGCCGTCCCACGCGTCCACGCTGACGAACAGCCGCCCGTCGGGGCGGCGGGAGGCGTCGCCGGAGCCGACCACGAGGTCGTCCGCCACGGCGTGCCACTGGGTGTCCGAGACACGGGTGACCACGAGCGCGTGGCCGTCGGTGCCCGGGAGGGGATGCGAGGTGTTCATGGTGGTGCCCTTCGGGAGTGCCTGGTTCGAGGCGCTCCCGGGCGACGCCTGCGTCAATCGCCCGCCGCGGCGGAAAGGAGGAGCACCCACACGGATACAGCCTTCACGGGTGTCACCTCCTCGCGTCGTCTCACGGCTGCGCAGACCGTAGCAGCTCCACGCCCGGCCGCCCAACCGCTTTATCCGCGTGGGCGTCCGGGTGTCCAGGCCTGCGGCGGTTCAGTCGGGGTGGTGAACCGTTGGCGGCTGAGTGTCGTTGAGTGAGCTTTGGTGTTCATGAGTGACTTTGTCGGGTTCTGCTGACGTGTTGTCGGGAAGGGACCGCTTCTCCTGTTGCGGGCCGTTGACGGTGCTGGGTGTGCCAGCATGTGCGTGGTCGAAGGATGCGCGAGGGCGGGGTCGGGATGGCGGTGTTGCGGCAGATCGCCCGGCCGTTCGTCGCCGAGGCCGCATCGGGCGTGTGCATCCGGGACCGGCTCAAGGGCCCGACCGCCGAGGACGACGCCGTGCTGCGCCTGGTCGGCGGACACCTGGGTTCACTCGCCTCACGGGATCTGGCCCGGCGCGTCGCCGACGGCATGGAGCACTCCACCCAGACGTGGGCGGCTCGCAAGCGGGGCCTCACTCCGCAGTCGTCGTCGCGCTGGGCCGGGGCCGTCACGAAGGCCACCCATGACCAGTGGGGCCTGTCGCGCCGCGCGCAGTGGCAGCACCTGCGGGGGCTTGCCGCGGGGATCGCCGTGATCCGCCACCGCCTCGCACTGCCGATCGGCGAAAAGGGCACCAAACGGCAGCCCGGCGGGTACCGGTCGCGCGGGCAGTGGCACGCCAAGTCGCGCCGCCTGACGCACCTGGAACGCGAGTACGGGCGGGTGAAGGCCGACCACGAGGCCGGCAGGGTGTCGGTGGTGCGCGGCGGCCGGAAGCTGCTCAACCAGCGGCACAACCTCCAAGCCGCCGGGAAGAGCGCCGGGCAGTGGCGCGCCCAGTGGCAGGCGGCCCGCTGGTTCCTCACCGCGGACGGCGAGTGCGGCAAGCGCTACGGGAACGAGACGATCCGGGTCACCCCGGGCGGTGAGGTCGGCCTCAAGCTGCCGACACCGCTGGCACATCTCGCCAACGCACCCCATGGCCGGTACGTCCTGGCCGCGACGGTGTCGTTTGCGCACCGGGGCGAGGAGTGGCGCGACCGGATCGAAGCGAACCGGGCCGTCGCCTACCGCATCCACCTCAACGCGTCTTCTGGCCGCTGGTACATCGACGCCTCCTGGACCCGCAAGAACCTGCCCGTCGTGCCGCTCGACACCCTGCGCGCCCGGGGCGTGATCGGCGTGGACATGAACGCCGACCACCTCGCCGCCTGGCGGCTCGACGAGCACGGCAACCCGGTCGGGCAGCCGCGCCGCTTCGACTACGACCTGACCGGCACCGCCACCCACCGCGACGCCCAACTGCGCCACGCCCTCACCCGCCTCCTGCACTGGGCGCGGGCCACCGGCGTGCAGGCCATCGGAATCGAAGACCTGGACTTCACCGACTCCAAGACCCGGGAGAAGCACGGCCGCAAGAAGCGGTTCCGGCAGCTCGTCTCCGGCATCCCGACCGGCAAGCTCCGCGCACGCCTGGTATCGATGTGCGCGGAAGCCGGCATCGGCGTGATCGCCGTCGATCCCGCCTACACCAGCGGGTGGGGGGCCGAGCACTGGCAGAAACCCCTCACCACTGGCCGTCGCCCCGTCACCCGCCACCAGGCGGCAGGCGTGGCGATCGGACGACGCGCCCTCGGTCACCGGATCAGGCGACGGACGGCACCGCCCCGCGACGACCGGAGTGATCGTCGCGGGCATCGGACCGCCCAGGCCCGACCCGGCGACCGGGGGCTTGAGGGAACCCGCCCCCGCATCCCCGGACCACGGACACGATCCGTGTCGCCGGGCGCGGCGCGAACGCGGGCAACCAGGACATCCACAACCGTTCGGGATGTCCGCAGTGCACAGGTGTGGGTCCAAGACTCACTCCTGCTCACTGATTAGGAACGGTACTCGCAGTGCGCGGCGCCCGGGTCGACGGCGACCAGGGCGGGCGCCGGCACGCCGGTGCCGGTGAGCGTGGTCAGGGCGTCGGCCTCCCGGTGCAGGAGCTCCTCGGCCGGCCCCTGCCGGGTGGGGTCGACGAAGGAGCGCAGCACCAGGTGGCGGGTGCCTCCGCCGCGCGTGCCGACGGTCAGCCTGCGCATCTCGGCGGTGGCGCCGCCGTGCAGCGGCTCGGCTCCGACGATCCGCTCGCCGGCCTCCAGGTGCCGGCGCACCCATTCCAGGGTCAACGGCCGGACGGCGGGACTCTCATGATGACGCGTCATCCCGCCACCTCACCATCCGCGCGGTGTCACGCGCGAGCGCCCCGGCTCAGCGCCGCGGCTCGGTCCCGTGCCCCGGACGCCGCAGGACGTCCCGCAGTGTGAGACGCCCCGTCCCACCCGCGCGGGTTTCTGCCAGCATGCGGAGCATGCAGCAGCAGCTGATTACCAGCGGCAGCGTGCCGGCACCGCGCCGGGAGGAGTGACCCTCCCCGGCCCACCGCCCGCACGCAGACCTCTCGCGCTCCGCGAGGGGTCTTTCTGCTTTCCCGGCCCCGCCAGTCCCACCCACCGACAGGACCGCCGCCATGGAGCACACCCGACTCACCGTCACCCTGCGCCCCACCACCGGGACGCTCGCGCGACTCGCCTCCACCCTCAACAACCACCGGGTCCTGGACCTGGCCTTCAGCACCGCGGCCCCGGCCTCGGCGCCCGCCTCGGCCCGGGCGGTCGTACGGGTCCCCCGGCCCGAGGCCGTCCGCGTCCAGCAGAAGCTGCGCCGGATGGTCGACGTGCTCGAGGTGTCCCTGGAACCGGCCGCCCCCGACACCCCGGCCACCGCGCACGCCCCCGCCCCCCGGCCCACCGCACCCGCCGCGCCCGCAGCCGTGTGAACGGCCCGCGGGAGCCGGCGGATCAGCCGGGGCCGCGGGTTCCGCACGGGACGCGCCGCGGCCGGGGGTGCGCGGTGGCGCGGTGGGTCAGTAGCGCAGGGCGGCGGCGATCATCCCGCTGTCGGCGAGGGTGCCGTCGGGGACGAAGCTGACGGTGGCGCCGGTGCCGAGGCTGCGCTCGATGACCTCGTCGACGATGTCCTCGCGGGCGCCGGGCTGGCCGGCCTCGGCGGGGACGAGGTGCGCGCCGTCGTCGCGGACGGTGGCGCGGTAGTTCTCCTCCACCACCAGCCGCTCCACCCGGCCCTCGCCGGCGGCCTGCCAGACCTCGTCCAGGCCGGCCGCGAAGCCCTTGCCGCCGCGGGCCTTGTCGAGCAGGGCGAGGGCGTCGGCGACCTCGCGCTCGGCGTGGGCGCGCACCGCGGGGGCGACCGTGCGGCGCACCGTCTCGGCGTCGGCGTGGGCCAGGCCGCCGTGCGGGACCTGCGCGGTGGCCTGCTGGGCGAGCGGGCCGACGGCGTCCAGCAGGGCGAGTGCGGCGGCCTCGCCGACCACGTACAGCGGGCGCGGGTCGGCGGCGAGCACCTTGCCGATCCCGGCATCGGCCTGTCGCAGGAAGGTCTTGGTCTCCTCGTCGCGGAAGGTGCTGGGCGTGTCGCCGATCTGCTCCTGCCGCTCGGGGTCGGGGTTGGGGTAGCTGCGCACCAGCGGGAAGCCGTTGCCGGTCTCCTCCGTGACCCGCTCCTCGGTGCCGCCCCACAGCGCCACCTTGTCGGCGGCGATCGCGACCACCCAGTACGGGCGTTCGGCGGCGTGCGCGGCGACCAGGTTGCGGGTGAGGAAGGTGTCGGACAGGACCACCCGGGCGGGGGCGGTGCGCCCGAGTGACCAGACCTGGTGCTCGCCGGGCGCGGCGAGGATCGCCAGGCCGTCCTCGGCGTGCACCAGGTCGACCTCGCTCAGCGCCCGGTCGAGCTGCTCCAGCACGTCGATCCGGTCGGCGCGGGAGACCGCCGGGTCGGCCTGGACCTTCTCCTTCGCCTCGGCCAGCAGGTTGCGCAGCCGGACCGGGTCCTGCGCGTCGTCGGGTTCGCGGCGGTGGGTGGGCATCAGGATCGAGACCGCCGGGTAGGGCCGGGGCCGGCGCAGCTCGGCGAGGACGGCGGGGCTGAGGGCGGGGTGCATGGAGACCCTTTCCGAAGGCGGTTCGGCCTTCTGTGCGTGGACGCGCGAAGCCTGTCGCTGCTCCCGGATGCCCTCAATGTACCGATATGGGGATGGACGGCGCGTGGGCGGTCCAGCACGGAGCGTGAGCGACCCCGACCTTGGGGCAGGTAGTTGCGTGAGCCTGATACCGGCGCTCGCCGATATTTCCGTTCATGGCGTATCCTGGCCGCAGCACCGCCGTACCCGGAAGGAGGTCGGGCCGATGACCGCCACCGACCCCGCGCTCACCGCCCTCGCCAGCGGCTGGGGCGCGCTGTCCCTGCTGCACGGCAGGATCGAGGCGCACATCGAGCGCGCCCTGCAGGCCGGGCACGACCTGAGCGTGCGGGAGTACTCGCTGCTCGACGTGCTCAGCCGTCAGCACGACGGCGAGGGCGGGCACCTGCAGATGAAGCAGGTCGCCGACGCGGTGGTGCTCAGCCAGAGCGCGACGACCCGCCTGGTCACCCGCCTGGAGGACCGCGGCCTGCTGGCGCGCTACCTGTGCCCGACCGACCGGCGCGGCATCTACACCAATGTGAGCGAGGCCGGCCTGGAGCTCCTGGCGCAGGCCCGGCCGACCAATGACGCCGCCCTGCGGGAGGCGCTCGACGAGGCCGCCCGCAATCCCGAGCTGGTCTCGCTGGTCAAGGCGGTGGAGGCCGTGGACGCGGCCTCGCCCCGCCGCTGACGCCCTTCACCCCCGCCCCCCACCGGGCCCGACCCGTCCCCGCCGCCCCGCGGCGCGGACGCGTCGGGCCCGGTCGCGTTTCCCCTCCCCCGGCACGCGCCCGCGCCCGCCCGTGCCGGCGCCCGCGCCCGAACCCCCTTTCCGAATGCCTTCTATCGGCGTTTGCACTTATAGCGCGTCTGCAACTATTGTGAAAGCGCGCTAGGCGCTCTTTCAAGCAATCCACAGAAGGGTTCGGGCCCATGCCCCTCGCTCTCCTCGCCCTGGCCATCGGCGCCTTCGGGATCGGGACCACCGAGTTCGTGATCATGGGCCTGCTGCCCGGCATCGCCGGCGACTACGGCGTGTCCATCCCCGACGCGGGCCTGCTGGTCACCGGCTACGCCCTCGGCGTCGTGCTCGGCGCGCCGCTGATGACCGTGCTCGGCACCAGGCTCGGCCGCAAGACGATGCTGATGCTGCTGATGGGCCTGTTCGTGGTCGGCAACCTGCTCTCCGCGGTCGCGCCGACCTTCCCGCTGATGCTGGCCGGGCGCCTGGTCACCTCGCTGGCCCACGGCGCCTTCTTCGGCATCGGCTCCGTCGTCGCCGCCGAGCTCGTCGCCCCCGAGAAGAAGGCCGGCGCCATCGCCACCATGTTCACCGGGCTGACCGTCGCCAACATCGTCGGCGTCCCGCTGGGCACCTTCATCGGCCAGGCCGTCGGCTGGCGCACCACCTTCGCCGTCGTCGCCGCGCTCGGCGTGGTCGGCCTGCTCGGCATCGCCCGGCTGGTGCCCGACCTGCCCCGCCCCGAGGGCGCCCGCCTGCGCCGCGAGCTGTCCGCCTTCCGCAACCCGCAGGTGCTGCTCGCGATGGCGATGACGGTGCTCGGCTTCGGCGGCGTGTTCGCCGCGATCACCTACATCGCGCCGATGATGACCGACGTCGCCGGCTACTCCGACGGCGCCGTCACCTGGCTGCTGGTGCTGTTCGGCGTCGGCATGTTCCTCGGCAACCTGCTCGGCGGGAAGTTCGCCGACCGCAAGCTGATGCCGCTGCTCTACACCACCCTCGGCGGCCTGGCCGCCGTGCTGGCGGTGTTCACCCTCACCGCGCACAACAAGGCCCTCGCCGCCGTCACCGTCCTGCTGGTCGGCGCCCTCGGCTTCGCCACCGTCCCCCCGCTGCAGAAGCGGGTGCTGGACCAGGCCCACGGCGCGCCCACCCTGGCCTCGGCCGTCAACATCGGGGCGTTCAACCTCGGCAACGCGCTGGCCGCCTGGCTCGGCGGGCTCGTCATCTCCGCCGGCCTCGGCTACACCGCCCCGAACTGGGTCGGCGCCGCCCTCGCCGCCGCCGCCCTCCTGCTCGCCCTGTGGTCCGCCGCCCTGGAGCGCCGCTCCCCCGCCCCCGCGGCCACCGCCCCCGCCCGCGTCCCCGTCCACCACTGACCACCCACCACTGACCTCCCACCCGCTGACACCCCCCTTTCACCCAGGAGAAGCGCCCCCATGAGCACCACCACCGCCGTCGCCCCGCTGACCACCGCCGACGCCGAGACCCTGGTCTCCGCCGCCCGCGCCGCCGCCGAGGCGGCCGGGGTCGCGGTCAGCGTCACCGTCCTGGACGCGGGCGGCCACCCGCTCGCCTTCCGCCGCGACGACCGCGCCGTGCTGATCTCCGGCGAGACCAGCACCCGCAAGGCCTACACCGCCCTCCAGCTGGACGCCCCGACCGCCGACCTGGTCGACCTGGTCAAGCCGGACGGCCCGTTCCACTCCCTGCCCACCGCGCTGGACCGCCCCCTGCTGTTCATCGCCGGCGGCCTGCCCGTGCGCCGCGACGGCCGCCTGATCGGCGCCCTCGGCATCGGCGGCGGCGCCCCCGAGCAGGACCACGCCTTCGCCGCCGCCGCCCTGGAGCACCTCGGCTGACACCCCGCCCCGCCGGACCGCCACATCCGCCGCCACGCTCCGCCGCCTCGCCCGTACCGGGCAATTTCCGCCGCGCCCCGCGGCCGGTCGCGCGCGGGCGGGCGGCGGATGTGGCAGGCAGGAGGACGGCGGCCGCGCCCCGCACCGGACGCGCGCACGGGCCGCCGTCCCCCGCGACCGAACGGAGCCCCCATGCGCCGACGCCACGGCGTCCTGCTGACCGCCGCCCTCCTGGCCCAGCTCGCCGCCGGCCCCTCCCACGCCGCCGCCCCCGCACCCGCCGGGTGGGACCCGGCCGGCCAGTGCGGGGTGGTCCGCAGCGGCGACACCCCGCTCGGCGGCGCCGCGGTGACGCTCTACCAGGCCGGCGACGGCCCCGGCGCCGCCCCGCGGGTGCTGGCCCGCACCAGCAGCGCCGAGGACGGGCGCTTCACCCTCGACTACCGCCGCCCGCGCGACCCGAACGCCGTCCTCTACGTGCTCGCCGACCTCGGGCCCGCCACCGCCCGCGCCCCGCAGGCCCCGGCCGCACCGGACCGCACCCCGCAGGACCGGCCCCCGCGGCACGGCCCGGACGGCCCGGTCACCCTCGCCGCCGTGCTCAGCGGCGCCGCGGCCCCGCCCGAACTGGTCGTCAACGAGCGCACCACCGTCGCCGTCGCCTACGCCCTGGCCCGCTTCACCGGCCCCGCCGGCGTCTCCGGCACCCGCCCCGGACTGCAGAACGCCGCCGCCATCGCCCACAACCTGGCCGACACCGGCACCGGCGACATCGCCGCCCCGCTCGCCGCCCCGCCCAACGGCGCCCTCACCTCGACCATGGCCGAGTTCAACACCCTGGCCAACCTGCTGGCCGCCTGCGTCACCGGCGACGCCTGCGACCAGCTGTTCGACCTGGCCCGCCGCCCCGGCCACGAGCGGCCCCGCGACACCCTGCGGGCCGCCGTGGACATCGCCCACGACCCCGGCCACAACGCCGCCGCCCTGTTCGCCCTTGCCGACACCACCCCCCGCTACCGGCCCGCGCTGCCCGCCGCCCCCGACGCCTGGACCGTCGCCCTGCGCTACGACGGCAACGGCCGGGAACTCGACGGCCCCGGCAACATCGCCTTCGACGCCGACGGCAACGCCTGGGTCAGCAACAACTACGGCTACGACGCCGACCCCGCCCGCCCGGTCTGCGGCGGCCGCACCGTCCTGAAGTTCACCCCCACCGGCCACGACGCCCCCGGCGCCCCCTACACCGGCGGCGGCCTGTACGGGGCCGGCTTCGGCATCACCGTCGACGCCCGCGGCAGCGCCTGGGTCGCGAACTTCGGCTTCCAGGGCCGCGGCTGCCCGATCGACCCGACCGACCTCGAACGCAGCCTCTCCCGGTTCGCCCCCGACGGCACCCCGCTCTCCCCGCCCGAGGGCTGGCGCGGCCACGGCATCGCCCAGCCCCAGGGCATGGCCGCCGACCGCTCCGGCACCGTCTGGGCCGCCGACTGCGGCGGCGCCGGGGTGACCCGGATCCCGGACGGCGACGCCACCCGCGCCCGGGAGGTCCCCACCCCCGCGCTGAGCAAGCCCTTCGGCGCCGCCGTCGACCCCGGCGGGCGCCTGTGGGTCAGCGGCAACGGCAACGACAGCGTCCAGGTCCTCGGCCCCGACGGCACCGCCGAACGGACCGTCACCGGCGGCGGACTGCGCCGCCCGCTCGCCCTCGCCACCGACAGCAAGGGCTACGCCTGGGTCAGCAACAGCGGCATCCTGCCCGTCCCCTGCGCCGACACCACCGCGGACGACCTCACCACCGCCGCCCTGGCCGGCGACACCGGCCCGCGCCCGGGCGCCTCCGTCACCCTGATCGCCCCCGACGGCACCCCCGCCCCCGCCCCCTTCACGGACGGCGGCCTGTTCCTGCCCTGGGGCATCGCCGTCGACGGCGACGACACCGTCTGGGTCGCCAACTTCGGCGGCCACCGCGTCGCCCGACTGTGCGGCACCGACCTCACCGCCTGCCCGCCCGGCCACCGCACCGGCCAGCCCCTCTCCCCGCCCGGCACCGGCTACTCCAGCGACGCGCTGGAACGCAACACCGGCCTGCAGATCGACCCCTCCGGCAACGTCTGGCTGGCCAACAACTGGCGCACCGTCCCCGTCCAGACCAACCCCGGCGGCCACGAACTCGTCGTCCTGATCGGCGCCGCCGCCCCCGTCCGCACCCCCGCCCTCGGCGGCCCCGCCCAGCCCTGACCGCTCCCCGCCCCGCCCCGTCCGCCCTGCCGGCCCCGGCCCGCCACGCCGGGGCTGACAGGGCGACTACCCACCGGTACCCGTGGCCCGCCCCCGCCCCGCCGGGAACACTGCGCCGATCCGGCGCACCAGCGCGCGACACACCCGGGAGCCGTCCATGCCGCCGTCCGCCCGACCCGCCCCCACGGCCACCGCACGCCCGGCCAAACGCGCCGCGCTGCGCCGCCTGGGCGAGTGGTGCGCACGCCACTCACTGATCGTCATCGTGCTGTGGATCGTCGCCCTGGCCGGCATCCAGGCCGCCAACAAGACGGTCGGCGGCACCTACTCGGACGACTTCTCCCTGCCCGGCACCCAGGCGCAGCAGGGCCGCGACGTGCTGCAGGCGCACGAGCCGGCCGCCGCGGGCACCAGCTCCCAGGTGGTGCTGCACGACGCCGCGCAGCTGCCCGGCTTCCAGCCGCAGATCACCCAGGCCGTCACCTCGCTGCAGCAGCTGCCGCACGTGATCGCGGTGCAGAGCCCGCTGCCGCCGCCGGGCCAGCCCCCGGCACCGGGCGGTCCGCTGTCCGCCGACGGGCTGACCGGGTACATCACCGTCCGCTTCGACACCTCGCCGACCCTGCTGGGCACCGACTACCTGACCGGGGTGGACGAGGCGGTCGCGCCGCTGCGCCAGGCCGGGGTGCAGGTGGAGTACGGCGGTCCGCTGGGCGAGCTGGCCCGGCCGGCGCCGGACGACCGCTCCAGCGAGGCGATCGGCTTCGCGGTGGCGGTCGTGGTGCTGCTGGTGGGCTTCGGCAGTCTCATCGCGGCCGGGCTGCCGCTGCTGACGGCGCTGTTCGCGGCGGTGGTGGGCCTGGGGGTGCTGGGGCTGATCGCGGCGCTGTCCACCTTCGCGACCGTCGCCCCGACCCTGGCGACGATGATCGGCATCGGGGTCGGCATCGACTACGCCCTGTTCCTGCTGACCCGCCACCGGCAGAACCTGATGGACGGTGTGGACCCGGTGGCCTCCGCCGGGCAGGCGGTGGCCACCAGCGGACGGGCGGTGCTGGTCTCCGGCTGCACGGTGATCATCGCGCTGTCCGGGCTGTCGGTGTCGGGCATCTCCTTCATGGCCAAGCTGGGCGCGGCGGCGGCCGTGACCGTGGTGTCGGCGGTGTTCGGCGCGCTCACCCTGCTGCCGGCGCTGATGGGGGTGATCGGGCGCCGGATGGACCGCATCTGCGTGCGCCGCCCGATCGCCGAGGCCGGCGGCACCGAGGACGGGAGCGGCGCGGAGGCCGGCGGGACCTGGCACCGCTACGCCCGCCGGGTGGAGGCGCACCCCTGGCGCTTCCTGGTGGCCGGGGTGGTCGTGCTGGCGGTGCTGGCGATCCCGCTGTTCTCCATCCAGCTCGGCCACATCGGCGACGGCGCCGACTCCACCGACTTCACCGACCGGCGCGCCTACGACCTGATGTCCCAGGCCTTCGGCCCGGGCTCCAACGGGCCGCTGACCGTGGTCGTCGACCAGAGCGCGGTGCCCGCCGACGCCCGGGCCGGCCTGCAGACCTCGCTGCAGCAGGCCCTCACCGGCCTGCCCGGCGCCGCCAGCAGCACCCCGCTGCAGACCAGCCCGGACGGCGCGGTGCTGTTCAACACCGTCATCCCGGCGAGCGCCCCGCAGGACCGCGCCACCACCGACCTGGTCAACCGGCTGTCGGACCACGTGCTGCCCGACGCGGTGAGCGGCAGCGGCGCGAAGACCTACGTCACCGGCAACACCGCGGCCCAGGTCGACTTCCTGGACATCGTCTCCAGCCGGCTGGTGCCGATCATCGCGGTGGTGGTCGGACTGGCCTTCCTGATCATCCTGGCGGTCTTCCGCGGCCTGCTCGTCGCGGTCAAGGCCGCGGTGCTCAACCTGCTGTCCATCGCCGCCTCGTACGGGGTGGTGGTGGCGGTGTTCCAGTGGGGCTGGGGCGGGCCGGCGCTCGGTGTCGCGGGGAAGGTCCCGATCGAGAGCTACGTGCCGATGATGATGTTCGCGATCGTCTTCGGGCTGAGCATGGACTACGAGATCTTCCTGCTCTCGCGGGTGCACGAGGCCTGGCTGCGCACCGGGCGCAGCCAGGACGCGGTGGCGCACGCGCTGGAGATCACCGCGCGGGTGATCACCTGCGCCGCGCTGATCATGGTCAGCGTCTTCGCGGCGTTCATCGTCAGCGACAACATCGTGATCAAGATGATGGGGCTGGGCCTGGCCGTGAGCGTGCTGGTGGACGCGACGATCGTGCGGCTGCTGCTGGTCCCGGCGGTGATGACCCTGCTGGGCTCGGCGGCCTGGTGGACGCCGCGCTTCCTGGACCGGATCCTGCCGCACATCGACGCGGAGGGCGAGGGCGAGAAGGCCTGAACCACCGGGCCGTCAGGTCACCGTGCCGTCAGGTCACCGTGCCGTCAGGCCGTCAGGCGTAGTTCCACGGCGGCCTGGACGATGTTGGCCTGGTGCTCGGCCTGGCGGGTCACCGGGAGCCAGGCGGGGCGGAAACGCCGCTGGTAGCGGGCGCACCAGTCCTGCAGCAGGGCGTCGAGGCGGGCGGCCTGCCCGGCGGCGCGGGCGCCGGCCGGTTCGACGGCGCGCCGCAGCAGGGCGGCGGTGCGCACCGGGATGCGGTGCGCCCACAGGTCGATGCCAGCGAGTTTCGAACGGGTCATCAGGCCCGGGCGCAGCAGGCGGCGGCCGAGGGCGGCGGGGTCCCATTCGTCGGCCAACTGCCGGGCGGCGGTCAGCGGGCTGCGGGCTGCGCGGAGCAGGGCGGTGTCGTCGGCGGGCAGGTGGGGCAGGGCGGCATCCAGCAGTTCGGCGAGCAGGGCGGTGCGGGTGCGCAGCCGGTCGGCGCCCGCGCTCAGGCACGCGGCGGCGTCGTCGACGGGGCGGGTGTCGCCGAGGCGGTCGCTGGTCCAGGCGGGCACCTCGACGATGACCGTCTCGCCGCCGTGGCGTTGCGGGGCGAACCAGGTGGAGGCCCGTACGCGGGCGGTGCCGTCCGGGCCGTCGGGGACGCCGGTGCCAGCGGGGCGGCCGGTCCGGCGCGGTGTCAGCATGCCGGTGCTGGTCTCCTGGCGGTCGATGTGGTGGGGCTCCATCAGGAAGACGCCGGGGCCGGACTCGCGCAGCCAGAAGGTGTCGTAGGTGCCGGTCTCGACCGGGATGCCGAGGGCGGCGGCGGAGCTGGCGAAGGGGGCGGCGAGGGCGGCCGGGTCGCAGGTGGCCTGGAGGAAGGTGCCGCCCACGTCCATGCTGTGCAGGGTGAACTGGAGGGCGGGGCGCAGTTCGTCGATCAGGTCGAGCAGGATGCGGCTCTCCGGGAGCCGGGCGCCGACGGCGGGGGCCCATTCGGGCTGTTCCTCGGCGGCGGGGCGGAAGTAGCCGGCGAAGTACTCGGGCAGGGTGCGGGCGGTGAGGGCGCCGCGGGCGAGGTGGGCGCCGTCGGGGTCGAGGCAGAGCAGGAAGTGCCAGGTGGCGGCGGTGCGCAGGGCGGGGCGGGCGAGGACCCGGTGGGCGAGTTCCACGGTGCTGGCGCGGCCGGCGAACTCGTCGGCGTGGGCTCCGGCCACGACCAGCACGTCGCGTTCGGCGCGGCCGATGGACAGCAGGGTGAGCGGGCGCCCGGCGCGGGAGGTGCCGAGGGTGCGCACCCGGCAGAGCTCCGGCGACCTGGCGGCCAACTCGGCTGCGGTGGAGGCGAGTTCGGTGAGCGTGGGGCAGCGGTCGTGGAGCAGGACGGCCTTGCCCGCGTCGGTCGACGGGTCGGTGATCATCCGGTGTTCCCCCCTGTGGTCGTCTCTCCCGGGGCTGGGAGCGTACGCCCGGCGGGGGGCGTGGCGGGAGCGTCCCACCCCGTCTGTGATCTGACGTAAGATCCGATGATCTTGAAAGCTAGGGACGGGGTTTTGGACATGGTCACGCGGATCGGCACCGGCGCACGGGTCCTGGGCATCGGTATGGCGGCGGTCGTCCTGGGGGGTGCGCTGAGCGCCTGCGGGTCCAGCCCGATCTCGGGCGACCTCGCCGCCGGCGCGCAGAAGTGGCCGGACTTCACGACGGTGCTGTCCGACAAGGTCGCGCTGAAGCAGACCCTGCCGGGTCGGGCGGCCATGCCCGGCTGGGAGGTGCACCGCAACCGGGTCGCCACCGCGGAGGAGTCGGGCGAGGAGTGTCCGGGCTGCAAGCTCGACGGCACCGCCGACTTCGAGGCCGGGGCCGTCACGGCCACCTTCAAGATCACCACCTTCGGCTCCTCGGCCGAGGCGAGCGCGTACCTCGCGAAGACCGCGAAGGAGTTCGAGGCGAAGGCCGGCAAGACCTCCTCCAAGCTCTCGGTGCCGGCCACCGGGAACGAGACCGTCGCCTACGGCGGCACGTACCACGACAGCCCGCGCAACGTCGTCCTGATGCGGGTGGGCACGGCCTTCGCGGGCGTCATGCTCGAGGACTCCTCGGACGTGGCGCAGCTGCAGAAGATGGCGACGATGCTCGCCCGGCGCGTCGAGCAGGCCGCCGCCGGGCAGCCCGTCGACGCCGCCCTGAACGCCGGCTGATCCGGCGCGTTCGCGGGCGGGTGCCGTCCCCTCACGATGCGGCACCCGCCCGCGCGTCGGCGTGCCGTCAGCGGCGGCGGCGTCCGGCGTAGGCCGCGGCGCCGCCGGCGGCGAGCAGGAGCGCGGCGCCCGCCGCGGCGGCGGTCAGCAGGCCGTCGTCGGAGCCGGTGGCGGCCAGCGTCGGGGCGGCCGTGGCCGTGGTCGTGGCCCGGGGCGAGGCGGTGGGGCGGGCCGGGGAGGGTGCCGGGGCGGCCGGGGAGGCGCTGTCGGTCGGCGCGGGCGTCGGGGAGGCGGGCGCGGCGGTGGCCGTCGGCCCGGCGGTCGGCGTGGGTGCGGCGGTCGTGGGTGTGGCGGTCGGCGTGGGCGCGCAGGCGGTGCCGCCGTTCCAGGAGGCGATCTGGAGGCCGGAGAACGGCTCGTCCGGGTAGTGCGGCAGCGGGTGGTCGCTGTCGCCGCCGTCGTACTTCTCGCCGACCGCGTAGAGGGCCAACTCGCCGAAGCAGTGCGGCAGGTGGCCGGTGACGTCGAGGGTGTCGCGGTAGTGCTCGCGGGTGAGCGTGGTGGTCGCCCAGCCGAGGAAGGCCTGCCGGCCCGAGGTGGCCCAGGTCGGCCCCTGGGCCTCGTAGGAGCCCAGGGAGACGTGGTAGTCGCAGCCGGCGGTCGGGACGCCGGCCAGGCGGACCTGGACGGTGGCGGACTCGGCGGGCATGGTCGCGCCGTTCGTCCAGTGGGCGCCGCCGTCGACGGAGTACTGGACGGGTGGCCGGCCGCAGTCGGGGGCGGCGTGGGCGGCGGGCGCCGCGACGAACGCGGCCCCGGCGGTGAGGGCGAGGGCCGTGAGGGCCGGCAGACGGCGCGGGCGCGGGTGCGGGTACATCGGGAACTGCTCCTGGTCCGTGGATCGGGGACGGGGGACGGGGGACGGGGGACGGGGGACGGGGGACGGGCGGGGCCCGCGGGGTTCAGCGGGCGGCGGCCGCGGCCGGGTCCGGGTCCGCCTCCGGGGCGGCGGTGGCGGGCGTGGCGGGGGGCTCCTGGTGGCCGTCGCCCTCGATGTCGACGTGCGGCAGCAGCCGGTCGAGCCACCGGGGCAGCCACCAGTTCCCGTCGCCGAGCAGGACCATGGTGGCGGGCACCAGCAGGCCGCGGACGACGGTGGCGTCCAGGGCGACGGCGGTGGCCAGGCCGATGCCGAACATCTTGACCACCGGGTCGTCGGAGAGCAGGTAGCTCAGGAAGACCGCGACCATGATCAGGGCGGCCGAGCTGATGATCCGTCCGGTGGCGGTGAGGCCGGCCACCACGGCGCGGCGGTTGTCGCGCTCCCGCAGGTAGCCCTCCCGTACGGCGCTGAGCAGGAAGACCTCGTAGTCCATCGACAGGCCGAAGAGCACGGCGAACATCAGCAGGGGCACGTAGCCGGGGACGGGCACCGCGCCGTCCAGGCCGATCAGCCGGGCGCCGTGGCCGTCCTGGAAGACCGCGGTCAGCACGCCGTAGGCGGCGGCGACCGAGACCAGGTTCATCGCGGCCGCCTTCACCGCGACCAGGGGCGCGCGGAAGGCCAGCAGCAGGAGCAGGCCCGCGACGGTCAGCACGAAGCCCACGACCAGGGGCATGCGCTGCGCGATGCGCGCGTTGAGGTCCGCCTGGGCGGCGGGGGTGCCGCCGACGTGCACCGCCTGGCCGGTGCCGGCGGTGGCGGCGGGCAGCACGTCGGCGCGCAGCCGGCGCACGAGCGCGGCGGTGGCGGGGTCGGAGGGGGCGGTGGCCGGGGTGAGCTGCCAGCGGACGGTGCGTCCGTCGGCGGCGAGCGCGGGCGGGCTGACGGCGGCGACGCCCTCGGCGGTGCGCAGCGCGGTGGTCACGGCCGCCGCACGCGGGTCGGCGGATCCGGGGGTGGCCGGGGTGGGCAGGACGTCGACGACCTGGAGGGTGCCGTTGGCGCCCGGTCCGAAGGCGGCGGCCATCCGCTCGTAGGCGGTGCGGCTCATGCTGCCCGCGGGTTTGCTGCCGGCGTCGAGCTGGCCGAGGTGGAGGCCGGCGGCCGGGGCGGCGAGGGCGGTGAGCAGGGCCAGGCCGGCCAGCAGCAGGGACCAGGGCCGGGCCGCGACCAGGGCGGCGATCCGCCCCCAGCCGCGCGGGCGCCCGGCGGGGGCCGGGGCGGCGGCCCTGGGGCTCAGGCGGGCACCGAGCAGGACGAGGGTGGCGGGCAGCAGGGTGAGGTTGACGCCCAGCGCGGTCAGGACGGCGATCGCGGGGGCCAGTGCCAGGGCGTAGAGCAGTGGCAGGCCGCCCAGGGCCAGGCCGGCGAGCGCGGCGACGACGGCGCCGCCGGCGAAGGCGACGGACTTGCCGGAGCCGGCGGTGGTGCGCACGGCGGCGTCCTCGATCCCGACTCCGGCGGCGCGCAGGTCCCGGAACCGGGTGAGGCCGAAGAGGGTGTAGTCGATGCCCACGCCCAGGCCGATCATGGCGGCGATGGTCTCGCCGGCCTCGGGCACGTCCATCAGGTGGCCGGCCAGGCCGAGGACGGGCAGGGCGATGGCGAGTCCGACCACACCGGCGAGCAGCGGCAGGGCGGCGGCGAGCAGGCCGCCGAGGGTGAGGGTGAGGATCACCAGGGCGGCGCCCAGGCCGATGGCCTCGCTGCGGCCGGTGCTGCCCTTGTCGACCGCGGCGGCCAGGTAGCCGCCCGGGGTGACCTCGATGCCGGCGGCGGTGGCCGGGGCGGCCGCGGCGAGCACGGCGTCGGTCGTCGCGGGTGTCACGTCCCGTCCGGGGACGTCGAGTTCGACCGAGAGGTAGGCGGTGCGGCCGTCGGCGCTCATGGCCGCGGCGCCGGCCGGGTCGTAGGGCGTGGTGACGGCGACGACGTGCGGCACCGTCGCGATGGCCGCGGCCGCGCCGCGGACCGCGGCGGCGGTGGCGGGGGTGGTGAGCGCGGCGACGGCGTCGGGGGCGTGCAGCAGGACGGGCTGCTTGCCGGAGGCCGGGGCGGGGAAGGCGCGGTCGGCGATGTCCTTGGCGGCCTGGCTGTCGCTGCCGGGGATGGAGACGGCCTCGCTGGTGACGCGGCCGAAGGCGGCGAGGGCGGCGAGCGCGGCGGCGGCCAGCAGCAGCCAGGCCGCGAGGACGCGCTTGGGCCTGCGGGCGCACCAGCGCCCCACAGTGGTGAACATCGGCGGCGGACGGCCCCTTCTCGTGCGGCGGGCAGCGCGCAACGGGCCCCCGCCAAACTTATTGCACTCACCGTGCAACGCGTACACTTGCACTCGCGGTGCAAGAAAGTCAAAGAGGGCGAGGGGGCCCACGTGAAACGGACCGAAACCGCCGCTCCCGTCCCCGACGGGCGCACGGAACGCGGGCGGCAGACCCGCGAGAAGATCGCCGACGCGGTGCTGTCGCTGCTCGACGAGAACCAGGCGCACTTCCCCGCCGACAAGGTGGCCGAACGGGCCGGCGTCTCGCGCCGGCTGGTCTTCCACCACTTCGCGGACATGGCCGAGCTGGCCGAGGTCGCCGTCAACCGGCGCCTGGAACAGCTCGCCGCCCAGATCAGGCCGTTGCCCACCGAAGGGCCGCGCGAGCTGCGGGTGGCGGCCATCACCGAACAGCGCGCCCGCATCCTGGAGGGCGTCACCCCGGCCAGGCTCGCCATCATGCGCCTGGAGAACCCCTCCCCGCGGGTCCAGCAGGCCGTCCGGCAGATGCTGGACTTCGCCCGGCTGCGGCTCACCCAGGTCTTCGCCGCCGAACTCGACCCGCTGCCCGAGCCCGCCCGCACCGACCTGCTCAACGCCCTGGACGCGGTCACCACCTGGAGCGCCTGGCACCACTGGCGCGGCTGCGGCCTGGACGTCGAACAGGCCCGGCACACCATGGCCGCCGCCGTGCACGCGCTGCTCGCCGGCGCCGGGACGGGGCCGGGGACGACGGCGGAGGCGGAGGCGGAGGCGGGGACGACGTCGACGGCGGAGGCGGAGGCGGAGGCGGGCGACGGAACCGGGGCGGGCGCCGACGCCCGGTGATCGGCCCCGCCGGGCGCGTACGACCGGCGCCCGGGGGTAGCCGGAGCAGCATGCTGACACTCGGAGTCGAGGAAGAGTACCTGCTGGTCGACCCGCGGGACGGCACCCCGCTGCCCCGGGCCGCCGAGGTCCTGGCCACCGCCTCCCGGGCGCCCGCGCTGCGCCCCGCGGAGGCCCAGCACGAGCTGCTCCAGGTCCAGGTGGAGAGCGCGACCCCGGTCTGCGAGGACCTGGCGGGCGTCTCGCGCCACCTCACCCGGGTGCGCGCCGGACTCAGCGCGGCCGCGGCCCGGCACGGCTGCCGGCTCGTCCCGGCCGGCTCGTCCCCCTTCGGGCCGCCCGGCCCGGTGCCGGTCACGGACAGCGCGCGCTACCGGCGGGCCCAGCGCCAGGCGCCCGCCCTGGTGGACGACCTGATGCTGAACGGCATGCACGTCCACGTCGGCGTCCCCGACGAGGAGGAACGCCTGGGCGCCCTGGTACGACTGCGCCCCTGGCTGCCGGTGCTCATCGCACTCGGCGCCAACTCGCCCTACTGGCGCGGCGGCGACACCCGCTTCGCCAGCTGGCGCACGGTCCACTTCGACCAGTGGGCGGTCAGCGGCCCGCCGCCCGCCTTCCGCGACGCCGCCGACTACCGGCGGCGGGTGACGGCCCTGCGCACCGCCGGGGCGATCTCCGACGCCGGCCAGCTCTACTGGCACGCCCGGCTGTCCGAGCGCTACCCGACGGTCGAGGTGCGCGCGATGGACGTCCAGCTGACGGTCGCCGACGCCGAGCTGTTCGCCGGCCTGGTCCGGGCCCTGGTCACCACCGCCGTCCTGGCCGAACGGGCCGGACTCCCCCGCCCGGACACCCCCGACGAACTGCTGCGCGCCGCCACCTGGCACGCCGCCCGCACCGGCCTGCACGGCCGCCTGGTCTCCCCCGCCGACGGCAGCGCCCGCCCGGCCGCGACCGTGGTCGAGGAGCTGCGCGCCCACATCGCCCCCGGCCTGGAGGCGGCCGGGGACACCGGCCGGGTGGCCGGGCTGTGGTGGGGCTTCGAGCGCGCGGGCAACGGTGCCGACCGCCAGCGCCGCTGGTTCCGGGAGCACGGCCGGCAGGGCCTGGCCGAACGGCTGGCGGGATCCACGGTGACCCGCACGCCATGAGCCGCGGCCCGGACCGGCCCGGACGACCCGGACCGAGCTGACCGAGCCGGACACCCCGGACGACCGGACGACCGGACGACCGGACCGACTGGACGACCGAACCGACTGGACGATTCACACCATTCTGTCCCGGTTCGACCCGTCCGGGTGAGGGCACATGCAGACGTATGGGCGAACGACAGCACGACCCGGGGCCCGTGGCCGACGCGGCCGAGGCCCGGAGGCTGACCGACGAGCTGAGGGCGGCGGTGGCGGATCCGCGCACCTCCGCCCTGGTGCTGACCCGCGCGGTGCGCGCCGCGCACCGCGGCCGGGTCTGGACGGCGCTCGGCTTCCCCACCTGGGGCGCCTACGCCATGGCGGAGCTCGGCCTCTCCCGTCCCACGGCCTACCGGCTGCTGGACCTCGCGGCGGTGGCCGAGGCGATCGAGGAGGCCGTGGAACGCGAGGCCGGGCCCCCGCTCTCCCACGTCTGGGACTCCTGGCCGGTGCTGTCCGTCCAGGCCGTGGTCGACCTGCGCGGCCGGCTGGCCGAGCTCACCGACCTGATCGCCGAACGGCTGGCCCGGGTCCGGGTGGAGGCCGGCGACGCTCCGCTGGACGCCGCCCTGGTCGGCGCCGCCGTCGCCGACGCGGTCACCGAACTCCGCGAACGCCCGGACGTCCCGCCCATCGACCTCCAGGGCGTCCGGACCCCGGAGGGCCACGACGTCGAGGCCTGGCGGGCCCTCGTCGCCCGCGGCCTGGGCGCGCAGCAGCGGATGCTGGGCGGCTTCCGGGAGCTGGGCCTGCTCGCCCTGCGGGTCGCCCCCGGCTACGTCCCGGACCGCGACGCCGAAGGCGTCCTGCACCTGCTGGGCAAGGAGATCGGCAGCACCTGCGAGGAACTGCTGGCCTGCCGCCGCTACGCGCTGACCGGCGACGCCCGCGCGGTCGAGGGACGCTGAGAGCCCGGCGGTCGCGGCGGGGCGGAGCGCCGCGGCGGTCACCGGCGCGGCGGCCTCCACGGCGGGCGCGGCGCGTCGGCCGCGGCCCGGGGGTCCGGGACCTCCGAGGCGCCCATGGCGCCCATGGCGTCCGGGTCGTTCCGCGTGTCCGGGTCGTTCCGGGCGTCCCGGGCGTCCGGGTGCTGACCGGGAGCCTGGGTCACGGACAGCCGGGGCAGCGCGTACGGGTGGTGGTCGCGCAGGAAGCCGACCAGGTGCTCGCGCAGCTCGCAGCGCAGCTCGAAGGCGTCGGCGCCGTTCGCCGCGGTGGCCAGCACCCGGACCACGATCGTGGTCGGGGTGGTGTCGACCACCTGCAGGGCGCTGCCCTGGCCGTCCCACAGCTCGCTCTTCGCCAGGAAGGCCTCGAACTCCTCGCGCAGCAGGGCCACCGGGGCGTGGTGGTCGAGGTGGAGCAGCGCGGTGCCGGTGATCCGGCTGGAACGGCGCGACCAGTTCTCGAACGGGCGGCCCGCGAAGTACGACATCGGCATCACCAGCCGCCGTTGGTCCCAGGTCTCGATCACCACCGCCGTCAGGGTGAGCTCCTCCACCGTCCCCCACTCGCCGCCCACCACGACCACGTCCCCGATCCGGGCGAGGTCGCCGAAGGCCATCTGGACACCGGCGAACACGTTGGCCAGGGTGCTCTGTGCCGCCACCCCGGCCACCACCCCGGCCAGACCGGCCGAGGCCAGCAGACTCGTGCCGATGCCGCGCACCGCCGGAAAGGTCATCAGGACCGCCGCCAGCGTCACCACCGCGACCACCGCCTGGCCGATCCGGCCCAGCAGGCCGGCCTGGGTGCGGGCCCGCCCGGCCCACGCCGGGTCCCGGCGGTGCACGGCCAGCCGCAGCGCGCTGTCCACGAGCAGCGCCACCACCCGGCCGCACAGCCACCCCCCGGCGGCGATCGCCAGGACCACCGCCAGATGGCGCAGCCCCTCACGGGCGGCGGGCGGTGCGTCGACCCAGGGCAGCGCGCCGAGCAGCAGCAGGCTCGTCGTCAGGGCCAGGATCGGCAGCCGGCACCTGCGCACCAGCAGCGGCACCCCGCTGGTGGCGCCGCGCACGACCAGCCGCCGCACCGCCGCCTGCGCGGCCCGGTCCAAGCCGTACGCGACGAGGACCGCCACGGCGCCCGCGAGCGCCAGGCGTACCAGACTCCACCACATCGTCCGCTCTTCCCTTCTGCCCCGGGGTCAGGGGGTCGGGGGACGTTTTTCCCGAAGGGGCCCGGGCATTCCTGCCGCCGGCGGACGCGGGGCGCGGGAGAACGGGGAACGGGCAGGGGTGGCGGGCTCTCGGCGGGCAGGAGGCCGGGGTCCCTGCGGGCCACAGGCCGGGCGCGGCGCGGGGGTTCCCGGCCGGGGGTGGCATGGAAGCGGCGGGCGGGGGCAGCCGGTCTGCGTGTCCGCGTCGGACCGGGCATCCGGCCCGGTCCGTGGCCACGGAAGGGAGCAGGGCATGAGTGACAGCACCGGTATCTGGGAGTTCCGCGACGCTTCCGGTCACACCGCCGGCACCGATCTCATCGGGTTCCACGTGGAGGCCGAGGACGGTCCGATCGGCAAGGTGGACAAGCTGTCCGAGGAGGTGGACGCGCAGTACCTGGTGGTCGACACCGGTCCCTGGATCTTCGGCAAGCGGGTGCTGCTGCCGGCCGGCACCGTCGCCCGGATCGAGATCGGGGAGCAGAAGGTGTACGTCGACCGGACCAAGGAGGAGATCCGCAACAGCCCCGACCTCGTCGAGGGCCGGGACTGGGCGGAGCCGGACGTCCGCGACCTGTACGCGCTGTACTACGGCCCGTTCTACGGCAACGGCCGCATCCGCTGACCCGTCCGACCGCGCCGCCCCGCGCCACGGCCACGGCCGTCCGCGGGGCGGCGGCGGGTCAGCCGCGGGTGAGGCGGTGGGCGTCGAACTCGGCCCAGATGGTCTTGCCCTGGCTGTGCGGTTCGGCGTCCCAGCGGTCGGCGATGCGCTGGACGATGACCAGGCCGTGGCCGCCGGGCAGGGCGGGCCGGTGCGGCAGCCGCGGGGCGGGCATGGCCGGGCTGCGGTCGCTGACCTCGATCCGCAGCCGGGCCCGGGTGGCGTCCAGGACCAGTTCCAGCGGCCCGTCGCCGTGCAGCATCGCGTTGGCCACCAGTTCCGCCACCAGCAGGACCACGTCCGCGGCGACGCCCTCGCCCGTACGGGCGTACCAGTCGTCCAGGGCCCCGGCGGTGAAGGTCCTGGCGTGGGCGACCGGCTTGGGGAGCCCGGCCAGGGTGAGTCTGCGGCGCTGGCCGCCGACGGGCACGGCGGGCCCGGCCCGGTGCGGGTCTCCCTCCAGGGTTCCCCGGCTCATCGTCATCTGAGGGCACCCCTTCGGATCGACGGCGGTTTGTCGCATGGTCGGTTTCCCGGCGCTTTCGGGATTATGCACCGCCCGGCCCCCGGGCCGTGGCCCGAACGGCACAACCCCGTGAGCACCGGCGGACGACCCCGGGCCGGCGCCGGCTCAGGCCCTCAGGGCCGACTCGACGGACGCGTGGAGGGAGAACACCGCGTGCGCTCCGGTCAGTTCGAGGACCCGCATGACGGTGGGCGGCACCGCGGCCAGGTGCAGGGCCACCCCCTCCTCCTCCGCCGCCAGCCGCGTCTTGAGCAGCAGGTTCAGGCCGGAGGAGTCGCAGAAGCCGACGCCGGACAGGTCGACCACCACCGCGCGGGGCCGCCGGGCGACCAGGGCGGTGAGCGCCCGGGCGGCCGGGGCGAGGTTCTCGATGTCGAGGTCGCCGGCCAGCACGCACACCTCCGCGCCGCCCGCCCCGGGACGGACCTCCACCGCCTGCCCCGCCCGGGGCGGGAAGGCTTCCAGCACGCGGTCTGCCTGGTCGTTGTCGGATGGCGTCATCGTCGTCCCCTCCATGTCCGTGCCCTCCGACCATACGGAGATCCCGCCCGTCGGCCAAGCAGGGGTCAGCCTTCCTCCAGTCCCTCGCGCAGGTGCCGTAGGGTGCGCCCGAGCAGCCGGGAGACGTGCATCTGGGACAGCCCGAGCCGGGCGCCGATCTGGGACTGCGTCAGGTCCTCGCAGAAGCGCATCGACAGGATGAGCCGGTCGCGCTCGGGCAGCGCGGCGACCAGCGGCTTGAGCGCCACCAGGTTCTCGACCAGGGCGAGCTCCGGGTCCTCGCCGCCCAGGCGCTCGCCCAGCGGGCCGGGGCGCTCGTCGTCCTCCGTGCCGGTGTCCAGCGAGCCGGCGGTGTGCCCGTTCGCGGCGGTCAGGCCCTCGACCACCTCCTCCTCGGACAGGTCCAGGCGCTCGGCCAGTTCGGCCACCGTGGGGGCCCGGTCCAGTTCCTGCGCGAGGCTGTCCTGGGCCTTGGCCAGGACGATGCGCAGCTCCTGGAGGCGGCGCGGCACGTGGACGGCCCAGGTGGTGTCGCGGAAGTGGCGGCGGATCTCGCCGAGGACGGTCGGCAGGGCGAAGCTGGTGAACTCGACGCCGTGGTCCGGGTCGAAGCGGTCGATGGCCTTGATCAGGCCGACCGCGCCGACCTGCAGCAGGTCCTCCTGCGGCTCGCGGTGCGTGGTGAAGCGGCGGATCGCGAACCGCACCAGGGACAGGTTCATCTCCACCAGGGTGGCGCGGACGTAGGAGTACTCCCGGGTGCCCTCCTCCAGCGTGCCGAGGCGGCGCAGCAGCACCCGGGTGAGCTCCCGCGCGTCGGCCGGGGCGACCTCCCGCGGGTCCTCGACCGCCGCGAGCTGGGGCGGGAGCAGGTCCCGCAGGCCGGCGGCGGACCCGACGGGCGCGGCGGGCAGCGGGGGCACGGCGGGCGGGGACGGCGGGGACGGCGGCTCTCCCGTCGACGGGCCGGCCGCCGACGGGAGAGCCGCCGACGGGAGGTCCGTCGACGGGTCGGCGCAGACGGTCGGTTCACCAGTGCTCACGGCCATGGGAGTCCCTTCCTCGTGTCGACACGGTCGAACGCCCCGGCTACCCCGTGACGGCCGGTCGATGCGGCCACCCCGGGTGGAGGTTTCGTGAAACCCGTCCGGGGACCGGGTGGATGGCAGACGAACCGGCTGCCGGAAGCCCCCGGCCCGGTGGATCATGGAGCGTCCCGCCGCCGTCGGCCCGCGCGCCGTCGCCCGCGTCCCGTCACCGATCCGAGAGCGTGCCGCCGTGATCCCCGCCGTGCCCGACCCGACCGTGCTGCACCCCTTCCCCGAGCAGCCCCGGGTGGTGCTCCTCAAGCCGCTGGTCACCTCGCCGCTGATCGAGGTCGGCGAGTACTCGTACTACGACGACCCCGACGACCCGACGGCGTTCGAGACCCGCAACGTGCTGTACCACTACGGGCCGGAGAAGCTCGTCATCGGCAAGTTCTGCGCCCTCGCCACCGGGGTGCGGTTCGTGATGAACGGCGCCAACCACCGGATGGACGGCCCCTCCACCTTCCCCTTCCCGATCATGGGCGGTGCCTGGGCCGAGCACCTGGACCTGATCACCGGCCTGCCGGGGCGCGGCGACACCGTGGTCGGCCACGACGTGTGGCTCGGCCACGGCGTCACCGTCCTGCCCGGGGTGCGCATCGGCCACGGCGCGATCGTCGCCGCCGGGTCCGTCGTCACCTCCGACGTCCCGGACTACGCCGTCGTCGGCGGCAACCCGGCCCGGGTGCTCCGCCCGCGCTACCCGGAGGCGGACGTCGCCCGGCTGCTCGCGCTCGCCTGGTGGCACTGGCCCGCCGAGCACCTCACCCGCCACCTGCGCACCGTGATGTCCGGCACCGTCGACGACCTGGAGGCCGCCGCGCCCTGAACCCCGGCCGTGGCCGGGGGGCCGGGGCGCGGGCCCGCGGCCGTGGGGTCGTCGGTCAGGCCGTGGGGTCAGGCCGTGGGGTCAGGCCGTGGAATGGCGCAGGCGGCGGGCGGCGGTACGGATGGCGCGGGTGTAGGGGGCGTCCAGGGCGCGGGTGGGCGCGTCGAGTTCGTCGAAGGCCACCAGCGACTTGTGGCTGTCGTCGGTGGACTGCGCCCAGGCGGTCCAGGCGTTGTGGACGTCCTCGTCGGTGACCTGGTCGCCCTTGGCCTGGAGCAGGACGGCGTAGATCCGGAAGAGGTCGTCGGAGCCCGCGGGAGGCCTCGCCTCCGTGGGCAGGCAGGCGCGGATGAGGTCGGCGATCGGATCGAGGTGACTCATGAAGCCAGTGTGCCGGTGACCAGCGTGCCGGTGAGCAGGATCAGGTGGGCGGCCGCGAAGACCACCGGCACCGACCGTTCGCTGGTGCCCAGTTCGGTGTAGTGCTTGTGCCAGCGGCCGCTGCGGGTGAGGTTCCTGAGGGACTGCCACTCGTCGGTGTAGATCCGCGCCGCGAGCTCCGCCTCCAGCTCGTTGATGACCGCGAACTTGGCGGCGTTGAGGTCCCGGTAGCTGCGCAGCTGCATCCACCAGGCGACGGAGAGGGTGAGGCCGGCCAGCGCGACGGCCGTCGACACCCACCACGGGGACTCGGAGAGCTTGGGGATGCCGAAGCCTATGAGGGTGACCAGGGCGGTCTGCACGGACAGGAAGAAGGTGTTGGCGGTGCCCCGGCGGGCCGAGATGCGGTCGGCCATCTCCACGGCGAGCTTGTAGAGCTCCAGCAGTTCGCTCTGGCGGGTCTGGAGGTTCGGGCAGCCCGGGGGGTACGGGCAGCCCTGCTGGTTCGGGAGGTTCGGGTGGTGCGGGCAGGTCGGCTGCGGCGGCACGGTCATCGCGGCTCCCTCGGGCGGGCGGGCGGACGACGGGGACGAACCGTTCGGACACGGTGGCGCCCCGTCGTTGCCTGATGCGACGTCACTTTCCCTGCCGGGGGATCGTTCTACCCGCCGCGCCCGGCGGCGGGGGCGTTCCGGTGTGCGGGGCCGCGTCCGCGGGGGCGGGGCTGGTGATCGTCCGGGCATCCGGCGGCCATCAGAATGGTGCCGACGGTTCCTCGGAAGTACAGAGAAAGCGAAGTCCCCTCATGGATCTCGGCGTGCGCTGGAAGCTGCACGGTGACGGGCGCACGCCCGCACCGGGGGCGGTGGTCCGCCCCGACGAACGGCTCTCCTGGCCCCGCACGGTAGGCCTCGGCGCCCAGCACGTGGTGGCGATGTTCGGGGCGAGCTTCGTGGCGCCCGTACTGATGGGCCTCGACCCGAACCTCGCCATCATGATGTCCGGCGTGGCGACCGTGATCTTCCTGCTCGCCACCCGCGGCCGGGTGCCCAGCTACCTGGGCTGCTCGCTGTCCTTCGTCGGCGTCGCCGCGGTGATCCGGGCCCAGGGCGGCACCAGCGCGACGGTGACCGGCGCGGTGTTCGTGGTCGGCGTGGCGCTGTTCCTGGTGGGCGTGGCGGTCCAGCGCTTCGGGGCGCGGATCATCCACGCGGCGATGCCGCCGGTCGTCACCGGCGCGGTCGTCATGCTGATCGGCTTCAACCTGGCCCCGGTGACGGCCTCCACGTACTGGCCGCAGGACCAGTGGACGGCGCTGCTGGTGATGCTGTTCACCGGGCTGGCCGTGGTGGGCCTGCGCGGCTTCTGGTCGCGGGTGGCGATCTTCCTGGGGCTGGTCTTCGGGTACGGGATCTCCTGGCTGTTCGACCGGGTCTTCGGCAAGATCCACTCGGTCGACGCGAGCGGCCACCTGACCGACCACTGGCGCCTGGACCTGTCCGGCGTCGGCAAGGCCGACTGGGTCGGCCTGCCCACCCTGCACGGCCCGTCCTTCCAGTGGTCCGCGATCCTGGTCGCCCTGCCCGTGGTGATCGCCCTGGTCGCCGAGAACGCCGGCCACGTCAAGGCCGTCGGCGAGATGACCGGCACCAACCTGGACGACAAGCTCGGCACCGCGATCTCGGCGGACGGCGTGGCCTCCATGCTCTCCACGGCGGTGGGCGGCCCGCCGAACACCACCTACTCGGAGAACATCGGCGTCATGGCCGCCACCCGGGTCTACTCCACCGCCGCGTACTGGACGGCCGCCGGCTTCGCCCTGCTGTTCGGCCTCTGCCCCAAGTTCGGCGCCGTCGTCGCCGCGATCCCCGGCGGGGTGCTCGGCGGCATCACCGTCATCCTGTACGGCATGATCGGCCTGCTCGGCGCCCAGATCTGGACCACGTCCGGCGTCGACCTGCGCAACCCGCTCAACCTCGTCCCGGCCGCGGCGGGCATCATCATCGGCGTCGGCAACGTGACGATGAAGTTCACCGACACCTTCACCCTCAGCGGCATCGCCCTGGGCACCCTGGTCGTCATCACCGGCTACCACGCGCTGCGGGCCCTGGCCCCGGCGCACCTCAAGACGCAGGAGCCGCTGCTGGACGAGGGCACGTCCTCGTACGACGAGCAGCCGTCGGCTGACGAATCGTAAGGATGCACCCGGCGGACGCGGGCTGCGAGCCCACGTCCGCCGGGTCTGGCGCTCCTGACTCGCGAGCCACTCAAAACGATGGCCGGACCGCGCGTAGGCGCGGTCCGGGCCTACGGATCTGCTCAGACGTCGCCGAACTCGCCACCACGGACAGCCGCGACGAACGCCACCCAGGCCTCGGCGGGGAAGACCAGAGCCGGTCCGTTGGGGTCCTTGGAATCGCGGACGGGCATCACACCGGGGAAGCCGGGAGCCACCTCCACACAGTTGCCCCCGTTGTTGCTGTAACCGGACTTTTGCCATCTGGCGCCAGCGAGGTCGAGAGTGGGGCTGATCATTCAAGGTCCTTCCAAGCAGCGCGAATCCGGTCGAGCGTAGCCACTTTGGACAGTGACTCCACCTGGAGCTGATCGTAGTCACTGTCCCAGCCTTCGACCGTGGTGCGCCCTCGCTCCACGATGCCACGTGCCTGGGACTCGGCATAGCCGACAATCGAACGGTCTCGCAGTGTCAGCAGAACGATGGGCATCGTGAACGGGACGTGCTCCCCCAAGGCGAAGGGGGCGATTTGAAGGGTCACCGTTGGAAGCTCGGCCAGACTCTCAAGGTGTTGAAGCTGGCGGACCATGACGCCCCGTCCCCCCACTGGCCGGAGCAAGCAGCTTTCATCCATGACGGCGTGCACTGTCGGCGGCGGATCACGGCGAAGCACCTGCTGACGCCCCATCAGGAAGTCGACTCGCTCCTGAGCCTGGGCCTTGGTGATGCTGCCTCGAAGAACCGCCGCAGTCGCCAGGGCCGTCGCGTATGCCTCTGTCTGGAACAGGCCCGGCATGACGTTTAATTCAAAGGTACGAATCCTTCGGCACCGCGCCTCGGACTCGACGTACTCATCGAATCCTTCCAGCAGGCTGGCATTTGAGATCCTGCGCCACAGCTCGACGAACATCCCGTCCGTCTCGAACACCCGGTCGGCTGCAACCGCAAATTTACGGGTTACGGGCTTCTTGGCCCCTTCGAGGTATGAGATCAGCCCATGGCTGTAGCCCATGCGCTTGCCCAGGGACGCCTGGGACCACCCTCTTGCGCGCCGTTGCCTGCGGAGTTCATTGCCGAAGCGCACAGCAGGAGACAAGGACTGATCGTCTTCATCGTGCCCCATGGCTCTCCCTGCCTTGTCACTCGACGGAACAGTGAAGGTTGAAGGCTGGCAATCGTAGCTAGCGAGGCACCACCATGGCTACACCCGGTGATTCGCCGGAAGCGCAGTGCTACCTGTGGAGACCTCATGTCTGACGCTCGGAATCCCTCTCCCCCCTTCCAACTCCACGAGGTGGTGCGGGACTTCAGCAGACCGCACGACGGGCGGCCCAGCGAGGGGGTGTTCGTGGAGGTGTTCCTCGGGAAGGCGGTGCTGCGGCCGCTGGGGGCGACCGGGCCCGAGCGGCTGGTGGATCTCGGCTTGATCGAGTCGTTGCACCCGCGGGAGTGCGCGCCGGGGACCGGGGGGAAGGCGCGGCGCCGGCCGTTCGACGGGTGGCCCTTTCAGTCCGACGGCAAGTCCTCGCACGGGGAGCAGAGTTGAGCGCGATCCTCGGTGACAGCAAGCCTCCCGGCCGGCGGTCGGGGCAGCAGGTGTTCGTCCTGCGCGAGGACCCCAAAGGATCGGGCGACTTCTTCGTCCTGCTCGTCGACTCCGCCCATCACGACGGACTGACCCTGCCCGGCGGCAGCGCCGAGCAGAACGAGCTCCCGCACTTCGCCGCCCGCCGGCACCTGGAGACGCAGACCGGGCTCGTCCTTCCCCTCCGCACCATCCTCACCGTCGACTACTCCCCCGCCTGCGAACTCCCCGAGGCCCTGGACTTCGTGTACGCGGGCGGGGTGGTCACCGCCCGGCAGGCCGGGGCCGTCCGGCCGCACCAGCCGCCCACGGGTATCCGCGCGCTGCACTGGGTGCCCCAGCCCAAGCTGCGCCGCGTCATGGCGGACGACCAGCTCCGGCGCGTCGAGGACGCCTGGGACGCCTGGGAGCACGGCGCGGGCCTGCCGCTGCTCATCCGGGGCGTCCCCGTCCCGGTCGGCTGACCGCAAGTGCCCGACGCGCCCGCGCTCAGGCCAGCCAGTGCACCGGGGAGACCTCGCGGATGTGGATGAGGAGGTCGAAGGCCTCGGCCAGGGAGTCGACGGCCAGGTGCTCGACGGCGTCCCGCTCCACGGTGTAGACGCCGCTGATGACGCGGGCTTTCGCCGGTCCGTCCCACCGCCTGCGGACGGCGTCCTGGCGCAGGTCCAGCCAGTGGGCGGGCAGGTCCGTCCCGCCGAGTTCCGCGTCGACCAGGTCCGCGCCCGGGGCGGGGACGACGGCCACGCCGAGGTCACCGTGGTGGAAGCCGATCGCCGCGGAGACGTACTGCCCGCCGTAGCGCTTGCGCAGCAGACTGCCGGTGGTGGCCTGCGCGCCCTGCTCGGGGGCGAGACCGAAGGCGGTGTCGGTCGCGGAGGTGTGGGCGATGCCGTCCCAGTAGACGGTGCGCAGGCCGGTCCGGCGCTGGAAGTCGGTGACGAGGTCGGCCCCGACCTCCGCCTCGCCCGCGAAGGTGCCGCGCCCGGCGACGCTGCGGTCGTGGAACTCCAGGATGAGGCGCATCCGCGCGAGCGCCTCCCCGCCGGCCCCCGGGAGGGATTCGACCAACGCGAGGGCGTCGCGGGCGTGTTCGGCGAACGGCCGTCCCGGGTGGACTCCACGCGCCCGCTGGACGTGTTCGTCGAGCGTGTGGGCGGTGCGGATGGGCTCCAGGTGGGCCGTCAGCTGCGCGAGCCGCTCCGGCGCCACCGCGCGCACGTGCTCCAGGACGGCGTCGTAGTCGGCGGGCGCCGCCTGGACGGGCTTGACGCCGATGATCCGGACCGGGTCGTCCGCGTGCTCCCGGTTGAACGCCCGGATCCACTCCAGGGCGCCGGCCGTCTCCTCGGTGCGCCACGGCCTCCAGGCGCCGGCCAGCGCGGACGCGGCCGTGCCCTCGCCGCCGGCCACGTACGCGTCGAGGGCCGCGGCGGCACCGGCACCGTCCTGGAGGGCCAGCGCGCGGAAGCCGTGGTCGCGGACGAGTCGGCGGAACAGCTGGTCCCGTACCCCGAAGGTCTCCCGGGAGAAGCGCGTGGACTCCCCGACGCCGATCACCGTGGCCCCGGCGGCCAGTCGGGCGGCGATCTCGTCGAGCGCGGTGTCGGTCAGCGGGAGAACCGGCTGAGGGAGGACGGGCTGACGGCTGCTGGTTGCGGTGTCGTTCGGCATGCCGGCCAGTCTGGTAGCTCAAGTCGACTTGAGGTCAAGCGAGTCGGTCCGCTCTCCGGAACGGGCGGTTGCCGTGCCCCCGGGGGCGGGAGGTAGCGTACGGACCATGTCGAGTCCTGAGTCGGACACGGTGGGGGCTTTCGGTCACGCCGTCAGCCCCCTGAACCACTGAGCCCGTAGCCCTGTCGTCGCGCGCCGCTCCCCACCGGGGGACGGCGGAGGGACGGCGGTGGGACGCGTGTGCGCCCGGGGCTGGCCGCGGTGACGAGATGACCTTCTCGTGCCTCTCTCACCTCGGAGCCACTCGATGCCTCTTCCGCTGTACCTGCTCGCCCTGGCGGTCTTCGCCATGGGGACCTCGGAGTTCATGCTCGCCGGCCTCCTGCCGGACATCGCCTCGGATCTCGACGTCACCGTCGGGACGGCTGGCGCGCTCACCTCGGCCTTCGCGGTCGGCATGCTGGTCGGTGCCCCGCTGGTGGCCGCGCTCGCCCGGCGCTGGCCCCGGCGCGCCGCCCTGCTCGGGTTCGTGCTCGTCTTCGCGGCGGCTCACGCCGTGGGCGCCGTCAGCCCGGGCTTCCCCGTCCTGTTCGCCACCCGGGTCGTGGCCGCGCTCGCGAACGCCGGGTTCCTCGCCGTGGCCCTGACGGCTGCCGCCGCGCTGGTCCCGTCCGACCGGAGGGGACGCGCGCTGGCCGTGCTGCTGTCGGGCACGACGGTGGCCACGGTCGCCGGTGTCCCCGGGGGATCGGTGCTCGGCGCGGTGCTCGGCTGGCGGGCCGTGTTCTGGGCCGTCGCCGCGCTCTGCCTGCCGGCGGCGCTCGGCATCCTGAGGGGGATCCCGGCAGGGCGTGACGGGGACGGGGCGGCCGGCGGGCCGGTCCTGCGCGCGGAACTCGCCGAGCTCGCCAGGCCGCGGCTGGTCCTGGTGATGCTGCTCGGCGCGCTGGTGAACGCGGCGACGTTCGCGAGCCTCACCTTCCTCGCCCCCGTGGTGACCGGCGGCGCCGGGCTGGGCGAGCTGTGGGTCTCCGTCGCGCTGGTGCTCTTCGGTGCCGGTTCCTTCGTGGGCGCCACCGTCGCCGGACGGCTGTCCGACCGGCGCCCCGGGGCGGTCGTCGCGGTCGGCGGGCCGCTGCTGGTCGTCGGCTGGCCGGCTCTGGCGGTCACGGCCGACGAGCCGGTCGCCCTGTTCGTCCTCGTGTTCGCGCAGGGGGCGCTGTCGTTCGCGCTGGGCGGCACGCTGATCACGCGGGTCCTTTACGAGGCCGCGGGAGCCCCCACCATGGCCGGCTCGTACGCGACCGCGGCACTCAACGCGGGCGCCGCGGCCGGCCCCGTCATCGCCGCGGCCGCCCTGGGCACCGACGCCGGACGTCTCGGGCCGCTCTGGGCGAGCGGCCTGCTCGTCGCGGTGGCGCTGCTCATCGCGTTCCCGCTCCTCCCCGCCCTCACCGCCGGCCGCACCACCGGGTCCACGGCCGACGACCACAGCCGGTAGCCCGACGCGGAACCGGGAGGCCCGGTGCGGCCCCGCACGCTCCTGCCGGAGCGTGCGGGGTCGTCGGTCGGCGGGCCGGCGGGCCGGCTCGGCGGCCGGGGGCAGTCAGACCAGCTGCGCCGGCCCGCGCGGGGCGGTGGTGAGGAAGTCCAGGACGAGGGGCCCGGCCTGGGCGTGGAACTCCTCGAAGTAGGCGTGCCGGGCGCCGGGGATCAGGTGCAGCCGGGCGCCGGGGATGCGGTCGGCCAGCAGGGGGGCGTTGGCGGCGGGGTTGAGCAGGTCGTCGCTCCCGTGGACGACCAGGGTGGGCGCGGCGATCCGCGGCAGGAGGTCCCAGGCGTCGTGCCGGTTGCTGGCCACCAGGTGGTGGTGCCGGGCGTGGGCGGGCATGTCGGGGTCGCCGAGGGTGTGGTGCGGGCCGGGGTGGGAGTCGAGCCAGCGGGGCGTGTACATCAGCTCCAGCAGGGCCTGCCGGGCGGCGCCGGGGCGGGTCTGCGCCAGGGCCCGGCGGACGTCGTTGCCGCGTTCGACGCCGTGCGGGCCGCCGGGTGAGGTGCAGCCGAGGACCAGGGCGCCGACCCGGTGCGGGTGGCGGGCGGCGAGCTGCTGGGCGACCCGTCCGCCCATGGACGTGCCGTAGACGTCGGCCCGGTCGATGCCGAGTTCGTCGAGGACGGCGACGACGTCCCGGGCGAACAGCTCGGTGCTGTACGGGGTGTCGGGCTTGTCGCTGTCGCCGGTGCCGCGGTAGTCGAGGGTGAGGGTGCTGCGGGCGGGGTGGAAGTCGGCGCGGACCGCGTCCCACCAGTGGTGGTTGTTGGCCTGGCCCGCGAGCAGGACCAGCGTCGGCGTCCCCTCGCTGTCCTGGCCGCTCTGGCCGCCCTGGCCTTGGCCGCCCTGGAGCTGGTAGGCGATGCGGACGCCGTCCGGTGTCGTCGCGTACGTCATCGGCCCCGGTTCCCCCCTCGTTCCCGTGTCGGCGGCCAGGCTATCCCGCGCGTCCCCCGGCCCAACCCCGGGCGGCGGCCCGAGGTGGGCACCTGACCGCTGACGATGTGACACGGGTCACGGGTGAGGGCCGGTTGGGCCCCTCGGGGTGACGAGCGTCACCGCGCGGACGCGATCGGGCGGCGGTACGGCCCCGCGGCGGCCGTCGGCCGCGGCAGGACTGGCCGGGCGGCGATCCGGCACGGGCGGAGGGCCTGTCCGCTTCGGGACCTTGGGCACGAATCCGGCCGACCTTCGCCCCGGTGGTGACGGTGGCCGGGCCGGGCAACCGTGGACGGTCGCCCGGTGTGATCGGGCGGTGGCGCCGCCCGAGCCGGGCGGCGTCGTTCCCCGCCGTCTACCCGGCGCACGGACGGGCGCAGCGCCGCCCGCCGTACGCTCCGGAGGACCCCAAGCACATGTCCCAGACCATCGACAACGCCCCGTATACCGCCTTCCACCGCAGGCTGGCCCTGGCCTGCTCGGGCGGGCCGCTGCTGGACGGCTACATCCTGAGCATCGTCGGCGTCGCCCTGATCGGGATGCGTCCCGACCTCGGGCTGTCCACCGCCGAGGTCAGTCTGATCGGCGCCGCCGCCCTGGTGGGCATGTTCGTCGGCGGCGCGCTGTTCGGCGTGCTGACCGACAGGATCGGCCGGGAGGTGATGTACACCGCCGACCTGCTGGTGATGGTGGCCTGCTCGGTGGCCTCCTTCTGGGTCGACGCGGTGTGGGCGATCACCGTGCTGCGCTTCGTGCTCGGCATGGCCGTGGCCGCCGACTACCCGATCGCGACCTCTCTGCTCGCCGAGTGGCTGCCCGCCAAGCACCGCGGGCGGCTGCTCGGTCAGCAGATCGTGGCCTGGTACGCGGGCTCGGTGCTCGCGTACGTGGTGGGTTACCTGTTCCTGGAGCTGGCGGGGCCGGGCAGCTGGCGGTGGATGCTGGCGAGTTCGACGGTGCTGTGCGTGGTGTTCCTGGTGATCCGGCGCGGCTCGCCGGAGTCGCCGCGCTGGCTGGCCGCGAACGGGCGGGTCGGTGACGCGGTGCGCGTGGTCGAGAAGCACCTGGGGGTGCGGGTCGACGGCCGCGAGCTGATGCCCGATCCGGCCGGGCGCGGCGGCCCGGGCGGGCTGCGCCTGCTGCTGACCCAGCCCTACCGGCGCCGCACCCTGTTCTGCGGCCTGTTCTTCCTCTGCCAGGTCGGCCCGCTGTTCGCGATGCTCACCTTCGGCCCGCAGATCCTCTCCTCCTTCGGCATGCCGGGCGGCACCGTGATGGAGACCCTCGGCACCGGGCTGATCAGCCTGGTGTTCCTGCTGGGCTGCTACCCGGCGCTGCGCCTGATCGACAGCCGGGGGCGACGGCCCGTCATCATCTGGTCGTTCGCCCTGATGACCGTGCCGCTGGCGCTGCTGGGCGTGTGGCCGGGTGCCCCGGCCGCGGTCGCCCTGCTGGCGCTGTGCGCGTACGCCTTCCTGTGCGGCGGGCCGAACGTGCTCGACTGGACCTACCCCAACGAGCTGTTCCCGACCGAGATCCGGGCCACGGCGGTGGGTGTGGCCACCTCGGTGAGCCGGATCGGCGCGGCCGTCGGCACCTACCTGCTGCCGCTGTCGCTGACCGGGCTGGGCACCGGGCCGACCATGCTGATCGCGGCGGGCACCACGGCGCTGGGTCTGCTGGTGTGCGTGCTGTGGGCGGAGGAGACCCGGGGCACGGCGCTGGGCGCGGCTCCGGCGGCCGACGCCTCGTCGGCCGGGCGTGCGGCGCCGTCCGTCCCGGCGCAGCGCGTCCCGCAGGCGGTGCGTTGACAGCTGGTGCGCTGACGGCCGGCGTGTGAACCATCGGCGCCGCCCGGGGTCTTCCGGGCGGCGCCGGCGCTGGTTCACCGGCCGTTGACCGGAGCGTGCCCGAGGCGCTCCAGGGCGGTGGCGTAGGCCCCCCAGACGAGGAGGACGGGGCGCCGGGGGTGGGGCGGCAGGAGGTCGTCGCGTTCGACGTCCGCGGGCAGCCGGCCGGCGGCGGGCCGGATCAGTCGCTCGCGGAGGTACGCGAAGTGCGTCCAGTACGCGGCGGCCAGTGGTGCGGCGGCCACGCCCGGGGGTGTGGGCCAGGCTTCGCCGGTCTGCGGGTGGCGCGGGACCACGGCGATGTCGGGCAGGGGGCCGGAGAGCGGCAGCCCCGGTCCGGCCAGGACCGCGCGCAGGGCGGGGCCGGGTGCCGGGGGCGGCAGTTCGCCGAGGAGCGGGCGGAAGGCGTCCGCGAACGGGCCGCCGGGGAGGGTGATGAGCGCGCCCTGCGCCAGGTGGTGCAGGTGGGCGAGGGTCACGGAGGCCTCCGCCTCCCAGCGCGGGTCCCACTCGCCCGACTGGTCCAGCGGTTCGGTGGCGCACCACCGCGCGGTGAGCTCGGCCCAGCCGGCGACCGGGCGGTCCGGGCCCGCGGGTACGGCGCGCACCGCGTGCGGTTCCAGCCAGGTGGCCTGCCACAGCGAGCAGTCGTCCACCCTGGTGGCGACCTTGCGGCCGCAGCCGGCGCAGGTGACGTTCGGGCCGTAACGGCCGTCGATGCCGCAGCAGGCGCCGTACTCGCGGCGCTGGACCAGGGCGGTGCCGACGGCGTCGCCGGGGGCGATCACGATCAAGCGGGTGTCCCCGGCCGGGTCGTCGTCAGCGGCGTAGGTGCCCGAGGCCATCAGGACGGGCATCGGGTGGCCGTTGCCGTAGGAGGCGTGGGCGTAGACGGGGAACGGGACCCGGGACAACGGCGCGGTCAGGACGGCACCGCACCCCTCGCACGTGAAGACCTCCAAAAACGCACTCCCCCTTGCCCGTTCCACCCGGCATCCGGTCCCGCCCTCTGGTACCGCGCGAAGTATCGCGGGCCGGACGGCCGGGGGCCAACGGGTTTTCGGGACGGCCGTCGGACGGCTTTGTCAAGCCCCCACCGCGGCCGCCTCCGCGGCAGTACCGTCGGCCTCTCAACGGCCTTTTCGACACGGCGAATTGGAGGCAAGGTGACCGAGATGAAGCCCGGGGGCGGAGGCGGGGCCGGCGCGGAGGGTGGTCGGCTGCACGAGCGCGAGGCCGAGATCCGCTCGGCGAGCCGGGCGATCGAGGCGCTCACCGGGCCCGTCGGCACCGAGGTCGGGGAGCTGCTGCTGTACACGGGCGCGGCGGGACTGGGCAAGACCGCGGTGCTGACCGAGGTGCGGCGGGCCGCGCGGCACGCCGGCTGCACGGTGCTGTTCGCCCGGGGCGGGCAGCGCCAGTGCCACGAGCCGTTCCACGTGGTGCGCCAGCTGGTGCGCCCGGTGCTCGCGGCCCTGTCCGACGAGGAGCGGGCCCGGGCCTTCGGTCCGTGGGAGGACGTCGTCGGCCCGGCGACCGGCCTGGTGCCGCCGGGAGGGCAGCTCGACCCGCAGGGGGTGCGGGACGGGCTGGACTTCGTCCTCACCCGCCTCGTGCAGGTGCGCTCCCCGCTGGCCGTGATCGTCGACGACCTGCACTGGGCCGATCCGGAGTCGCTGGGCTGGCTGGCAGGGTTCGCGGTCCGGGTCCGGGAGCTTCCGGCCCTGCTGGTGCTGGCCAGCCGCGACGAGTTCCCCGACGACGCCCTGGCACTGCAGCGCGGCCTCGCCGAGCGGGCCGACCGCCGGCACGAACTGCGCCCGCTGCAGCCCGCCTCGGTCGCGCACCTGGTCCGCGAGGCCCTTGGTGCCGCGGCCGAGGACGCCTTCTGCCGTCACGTGTGGGCGGTCACCGGCGGCAACCCGTACGAGACCGCGGCCCTGCTGCGCGAGGTGGCCGACCAGCGGCTCGACCCGGTCGAGGAGAGCAGCGGGCAGCTGCGCGAACTCGCCGCCACCGCGCGGGGGATGACGCTGCGGCACTGGCTGGAGCGGCTCGGTCCGACCACGCTGCGCTTCGCCTGGGCGGCGTCCGTGCTGGACACCGACATCCGCCCCGACCTCGCGGCCGCGATCTGCGCCCAGGGCCCGGAGACCGCCGCCCAGTCGGTGCGGGAGCTGCGGCGCCACCGGGTGCTGACCGGCACCGCGGCGGGCCGGCTGGAGTTCGTCCACCCGCTGATCGCCACCTCGGTGTACCAGTCGATGCCGCCGTCCACCCGTACCGGGATGCACGGGGTGGCCGCCGTCGAGCTGGAGAACGCCGGCCTCGGCCTGCTGGCGGCTTCCCGGCACCTGCTGGAGATCCTGCCGGAGGGGGACGGCGCGATCGTCGACAAGCTGCGCCGGGCGGCCCGCGAGCACCTGGCCATCGGCGCGCCCGAAGCGGCGCAGCGCTGCCTGCGCCGCGCCATCAGCGAGCCGCCCGCCGACGAGGACCGCGCCCAGGTGCTCTACGAACTCGGCTGCTCGGCGCTGCTGACCGATCCGGCGACGACCGTCAACCAGCTGCGCCTGGCGCTGGCCGACCCGTACGGGCTGGGCCCGGAGCTGCGGGTGGACGCGGTCTTCCGGCTCGCCCAGGCCCTCGCGCACAGCAACCGGGTCGGCGAGGCCGCCGCGCTGTGCGCCGAGGAGGCGGCTGCCGGCGGGCCCGGGCCGGGGCGGCTGCGCCTGGAGGTCGCGCACTTCATGTTCGCCGCGTTCCAGTCGCGGGATCCGGACGGGCCGGGCCGTTCGCGGCGTCTGGCGGAGTTCGACCGGATGCTGGGCACGGTCGGTCTGGCCTTCAGCGACATCGGCGCGGGCGTCGGCGACCCCGGCGCGGGCGGGGAGGCGGCGGGCGGGGCGGTGTTCGAACGCGACGGGCTGGCGCACGCGGTGGCCGTACTGCGCTGCTGGGACCTCACGCTGCGCGGCGTCGACCGTGCGCAGGCGCTCGCCCTGGGCGAGTCCGCGCTGCCGGGTGGGCGGCTGCCGCGCAGTCTGGGCTGGACCAACACCACCTGGGGCTTCGAGCTGCCCGGGATCCTGGGCATCAGCTACCTGTACGCCGACCGGGTCGACCGGGCGGAGGAGCTGTTCGTGGAGGCGGTGCGGGCGTACGAGGTCGCCGGGTGGAGCGGCGGCCACCTGGGCTTCGCCTACCTGCTGACCGGCATGCTGCGCTTCCGGTGCGGAGCGCTCGCCGCGGCGGAGGACTACCTGCGCCGGGCGCTGCGGATCGCCGAGCGGATCGGGCCGGACGTCCCCCTGCACTGGGACGCGGTCGGGGCGCTGGCCGAGACGCTGGCCGCCCGCGGCCGGCTGGAGGAGGCGCTGGAGCTCGCGCGCGACCACGCCTTCGCTCCGCCGTACCCGACGGTGATGGTGCTGCCGGACGCCCCGACGCTGTACGGGCGCCTGCTGCTGGCCCGGGGCGACGCGGCGGGCGCGGCGGCGACGCTGGCCGCCGCCGGGGCGGCCCTGGACGCGCGCGGGTGGCGCAACACGGTGTGGGCACCGTGGCTGGGCCACCTGGCGCGGGCGGTGGCGCCCGAGGAGCCGGAGCGGGCCCGGGAGTTGGCCGCGGAGGCGGTGCGCCGGGCCCGGGAGTCGGGGACGGAGTCGGCGGTGGGCAGCGCGCTGCGGCTGTGCGCCGCCGTCCACGAGCGGTCCCGCGCGGCCGAGCTGCTGGCGGAGGCGGTCGGCGTGCTGGAGCGCTCACCGGCCCGCTACGAGCACGCGCTCGCACTGGTCGACCTGGGGCAGGCGCTGGGGACCACCGCACCGGGTGCCCGGGCCGCGCTCACCCGCGGGCTGGAGCTGGCCGGCCGGTGCGGGGCCGACGGCCTGGCCGCCCGGGCCCGCGGGCTGCTGCGGCCGGGTGGCCTGCTCTGAGCGCCGCGGCGGGCTCCGAGCGCCGCGGCGGGCTCCGAGCGCCGCGGCGGCTCTGGGCGCCGCGGCGCGTTCCGGGGGCGGGAGGCGGTCGGAGCACTCCCTGCACATACCGCACTCCTTGCAAATGTCAGGCGCGTGCAACTATCTTTGAATACATAAGTTGCAGCTGCAAGCAGTTGCGGTCGCCGCCCTCTGTCCGGCGCCGCCGACCCCACCGGGAGTCCGACGTGAGCACCACCCTCTTCACCCCGTACACCCTGCGCTCGCTGACCATCCCCAACCGGATCTGGATGCCGGCGATGTGCCAGTACAGCGCCCTGCCGGACGGGGTGGCGGCCGGGGTGCCGACGGACTGGCACTTCACCCACCTCGCGGCGCGCGCCGCCGGCGGCACCGGACTGATCATCACCGAGGCCACCGCGGTCAGCCCCGAGGGTCGCATCAGCCCGTACGACCTCGGGATCTGGAACGACGAGCAGGCCGCGGCCTTCCGCCGGATCACCGCCTTCCTGACGTCCCAGGGCACCGTCCCCGCGATCCAGCTCGCCCACGCCGGGCGCAAGGCCTCCACCGAGCGGACCTGGGTCGAGCGCGGGCGCCCGCTGGCCGCGGACGAGGAGCACGGCTGGACGCCGGTCGGCCCCGGCACCGAGCCCTTCTCCCCCGCCCACAGCGCGCCGCACGAGCTGACGGAGGACCAGATCGGCGCGATCGTGCGGCAGTTCGCCGACGCCGCCCGGCGCGCGCTGGACGCCGGCTTCCAGGTCGCCGAGGTCCACGGCGCCCACGGCTACCTGATCCACCAGTTCCTCTCCCCCCACACCAACCGCCGCACCGACGGCTACGGCGGCTCCTTCGAGGGCCGGATCCGCTTCGCACTGGAGGTCGTCGACGCGGTGCGCGCCGTGTGGCCCGAGGGGCTGCCGGTCTTCTTCCGCGTCTCCGCCACCGACTGGCTCACCGAGAACCCCGAGGACGGCCGCGAGGGCTGGACCTCCCAGGACACCGTCCGCCTCGCCAAGGAACTGCAGGCGCACGGCGTCGACCTGCTGGACGTCTCCACCGGCGGAATCGTCCCGGACGCCCGGATCGAGGCCGCGCCCGGCTTCCAGGTGCCCTTCGCCGAGGCCGTACGGGGCGAGGCCGGCCTGCCCGTGGCCGCCGTCGGCCTGATCACCGACCCCGCCCAGGCCCAGGCCCTGATCACCCAGGGCCGCGCCGACGCCGTCCTGCTCGGCCGCGAGCTGCTGCGCGACCCGTACTGGGCCCGCCACGCCGCCGCCGAACTCGGCGGCGAGGTCCCCACCCCGGCCCAGTACCACCGCGCCTGACACCCGGTCACCCCGACGTCCCGGCCCGCCCCCGCCGCCCTCCCCCGCGGGGGCGGGAGTGTCGGGCTTGAGTTGGAGCGCACTCCAAGTCCTACGGTTCTGCCCAGGTCGAAAACGCGACGCGGCCGCCGGTACGGGCGGCCCGGAGACAGGAGTGCGACACATGGGCACGAACGACGCGCAGGTCCGCCGGGAGCGCTTCGAGCACGGGCTGGAGGTGCTGGACCGGATCGACGGCGAGGTCGGGCGCCGGGTGGTGGAGTCACTGGAGGACATCAGCCCCGAACTCGGCCACCAGATCGTCGCCTGGGGATTCGGGGAGATCTACAACCGCCCCCAACTCGCCCCGCGCGACCGCCAGTTGGTCACCCTGGGCATGCTCACCGCGCTCGGCGGCTGCGAGCCGCAGCTGGAGGTCCACATCAACGCCTCCCTGAACGTGGGACTCACCCCCGAGGAGATCGTCGAGGCCCTGCTGCACTCCGCCGGCTACTGCGGCTTCCCCAAGGCCCTGAACGCCACCTTCGTCGCCAAGAAGGTCTTCACCGAACGCGGCCTCCTCCCGCTCCAGCACTCCTGACGGCCCACCACCCCGCGCGGGCGGGGACGCCCCGCCGCACCCGTCAGAGCCGCAGTCCGTGCAGGAGGAGTTCGACCAGGCGCCGCGGGTCGTACTGCGGGTCCGCGCCTCCGATGCACAGGTTGCCGATGCCGCGCATCAGTTCGTAGGGCCGGGTGTCCGGCCCGATCTCACCCGCCTGGACCGCGGCGTCGAGCAACTGCGCGCAGACCGGCAGCAGGCGGTCGAGGAAGTGGCTGTGGAGTGCGGCGAAGCCGCTGCCGTCGGACTGCATCGCGTCGGCCAGTCCGTGTTTGGTGACCAGGAAGTCGACGAAGAGGTCGATCCACTGGCACAGGGCGGCGAACGGGGAGTCGGCGTCGGCCAGTAGCCGCGGGCCGGCCTGCGCGCACTCCTCGATCTGGTGGCGGTAGACGGCCGTGATGAGATCGGCCCGGGTCGGGAAGTGCCGGTAGATCGTTCCCGTTCCGACCCCCGCCCTGGCCGCGATCTGGCGGACCGGCGCATCGACGCCGGCGGCCACGAACACCTCGGCCGCGGCCGCGAGCAGCGCCTGCTGATTGCGCAGCGCGTCGGCCCGCTTGCTCCGCGCCGACGCCTTCCCCGTGGGGCTCTCGCTGGACACGACGTCTCCCTCCGAGACCGTTGACAAAACGGAACCATGTTCCGGATAGTAAATGGGACAGCGTTCCGCTTCAGGTTAGCCGAAGCGGGACGCCCCCGGCCGAAGCCGGGAGCATCCGCGAAAGGACCCCGATGAGCGCATCCACCCAGACCGCACCCGTCCCCGTGCCCGTCCTGTCGTACAGCCCGGTGGTCCTGTCCGTGCCCGGGCGGCCGGTGGACCTCCAGGTGCGCGTCTCCGCACCCGCGACCGGACGCGGCCTTCCCGTCCTCCTGCTCTCCCACGGACACGGCCCCTCGAACAACCTGTCCTCGCTGAACGGCTACGCGCCGCTCGCCAACTCCTGGGCGGCCCAGGGGTTCGTCGTCATCCAGCCCACCCACCTCACCTCCCGGACGCTGAGCCACCTGGTCGCCGACGCCCCCGGCGCACCGGACTTCTGGCGCTCCCGCGCCGAGGACATGACCCACGTCCTCGACCGGCTCGACGTGATCGAGCGCACCGTCCCGCAGCTCGCGGGACGGATCGACCGCACCAAGGTCGCCCTCGCCGGGCACTCGCTCGGCGGCTTCACCGCCGCCCTCCTGCTGGGCGCCGGGCTCCACGACCCCGCCACCGGCGACGTGGTGCGCCTGGCGGAGCCGCGGATCACGGCGGGCGTGCTGCTCGCCGCGCCCGGCAGGGGTGGCGAGGTCCTCAACGGCCCGATGGCCGAGCAGTGGCCGATCATCGGAGCCGTCGACTTCTCCACCATGACCACCCCCGCCCTGGTCGTCGCGGGCGACAAGGACGACCCCCGGCACTTCACCGACATGGGCCCGGACTGGCACGCCGACCCCTACACCCTCGCCCCCGGCCCCAAGTCCCTGCTGACCCTGTTCGACGCGGAGCACGGACTCGGCGGGATCGCCGGGTACGACGCCGCCGAGACCACCGACGAGAACCCCGGACGGGTCGCCGCCCTCGGGCGGCTCACCGCCGCCTACCTCCACAGCCGGCTCGACCCCGGCGACCCGGCCTGGCACACCGCGTGCGAGGCCCTGGCCAGCGACCCCGACCCGGTCGGACGGGTCGAGGCCAAGTAGCCCTCGGACGGCCTCCACCCGGCCTTGGGGCGTACGTCGCCGGCTTCCACCGCCGTCTGGACGAACTGCTGGACGCCGCCCGCGCGCAGCGCCTGACGGAGGCTGGACTGGCGCCGGTCCCGGCGTACTCGGCCGATGCGCAGGACCTGCGGCCGGCGGCCGCGCTCGCCCTCGCCGCGCGGGCCGGGTTCCCGGCGGGCAGCCGCCGGCCGTGGGACGCGACGGAGGGCGGAGCGACGGAGGGCTGAGCGGCGGAGCCGCGGAGTGCGGCGGGGGGGGGGGGGGGGGGGGGGGGGGGGGGGGGGGCCGCGCCCGCCGGGGGGGGGGGGGCGGCCGCCCCCCCCCCCCCCCCCCCCCCCAAACCACCACCCCCCCCCCCCCCCCCCCCC